>CAJXVF010000050.1 GCA_913060845.1 uncultured Alphaproteobacteria bacterium
CCTCTCTATTCGTCGGCAGCGTCAGATGTGTATAAGAGACAGGTCTACTTTAATGAAACGAAACTGATTTTACCTACGAGTGATTTCTTCAAGGCGCCCAAGGGAAGTAGTCACGACGCTGCGCAGGTGCTGTTTGACCGAGTTCGAGCGCATATGGGTATGTCTGATTGGTCTTGCAAACTTGTTCGCCAAGACGCTGACCCGAATACACACATCGCAACAGGTCTTTCGGTTCAGGGAGTCGAACAGTAGCCAAGTGGAATCTTCGGTTTTGATGGCAAGCAGATCACTATCACTTATTCGCCAGACCTTATGAAGTGGCCGGTTAGCTTTCTGGACATGTTATCGCATGAACTTGCTCACTATCTCTTGGCGGCTAATGTCGAGCACGCGCCAGGGGGTGTGGACGCGCATGAGCTGATGACTGATCTTGCAGCGGTCTACGCGGGCTTTGGCCTGATCCAACTTGAAGGGGGCATGGTCGCAAGCGGCTACCAGGATGCGTTCGAAACGGGCTGGCAGATTGGCAATCTCGGGTATCTGTCATCCGAGACTCGGGCGTTCTCGCTTGCGCTTTTTGTCCTGAGCAAAGACATAGCCCCATCAACCGCATTATCTTACTTGTCTTCCAGCAAGAGCAAACTCTTCCGAAGCGCACTGCGCATGCTTCGCAAACACCCTGAGATCGTGGATCGTATTAAGGCGCTTGCCGGATGATGCCTCTCCGCTGTCGAAAGCTCGCCCATGCACGGCTAAACTCCGTATGCCAACATCAGCCAAACTTTAAACCAGCCGTTGTCAGGCCAAATGCAGACTCCTCAGAAGCCCATGCTTTTTCAAAGCATCAACACGTCAAATCGGAATCTATGCAGTTTCGCGACCTCACTGCCCCGACCAACAGCCGCCTACTCAGCCGCAGCTTTGCGGGATTGGCGTTTGCGTTCGTGGGGGTCGAGATAGCGTTTGCGGAGGCGGACGGCTTTAGGGGTTACTTCTACTAGCTCGTCATCAGCGATGTAGGCTAGGGCCTTTTCCAGGGTCATATCTACCGGGGTCGTCAGGGTGACAGACTCATCCTTGCCGGATGCTCGGAAGTTGGTGAGCTGTTTGGCCTTGAGGGGATTTACCTCCAGGTCTGACGGCTTGGCGTTCTCACCGATGATCATGCCCTGGTAGACCGGCACGCCGGATGGGATGAACATCAGCCCGCGATCTTCCAGGTTAAACAGGGCGTAGGGCGAGGCCTTGCCTGTTTCCATGGAGATCATTACGCCCGTCCGCCGGGCGGCGATGGCACCCTTGTGCGGGCCATAGGCGTGGAATACCCGGTTCATAACACCAGTGCCGCGCGTTTCCGTGAGGAACAGGCCGTGATAGCCGATTAGGCCACGCGCGGGTGCCAGGAACGTCAAGCGCTGCTTGCCGCCACCCGATGGGCGCATGTCCTGCAACTCACCACGACGCTCGGAGACTGACTGCACGACGGCACCAGAATATTCTTCATCCACGTCCACGACGACTTCTTCAATCGGCTCTTCCCGCTTGCCCGTTTCTGGGTTGCTGCGGAACAGCACGCGCGGACGGCTGACGGATAGCTCATAGCCCTCACGGCGCATTTGCTCGATCAACACGGCCAGCTGCAATTCACCTCGGCCCGCGACTTCAAACGCGTCCTTGTCTTGCGTTTCGCTGATCCGGATCGCGACATTGCCCTCTGCTTCCCGCATCAACCGATCCCGGATCTGGCGGGAGGTGACTTTGTCGCCCTCCTGACCAGCAAGCGGGCTGTCATTAATCGAGAAAGTCATGGCCAACGTCGAAGGGTCGATTGGCTGCGAAGGCAGCGGCTCCGTCACTTCAATTGCGGCAATGGTGTCCGCGACAGTGGCTTCGGAAAGCCCCGCAAGCGCCACAATGTCGCCAGCGCTTGCTGACTCAACTGGCTGACGTTCCAGGCCACGGAAAGCCAGAATTTTGGTGATACGACCGCTTTCAATGCGGCCGCTGCCAGCGCGCAGTGCGTGGACCTGGCCATTGGCGACGATCGTGCCGCTCTCGATACGGCCAGTCAGGATGCGGCCCAAATAGGGGTCGGCCTCAAGCGTTGTCGCCAACATACTGAACGGCCCATCAGCATTGACGTCCGGCTCGGATGTATGGCTAACGATGACATCGAACAGTGCGGCCATGTCTTCAGTTTTTTCGTCCGGGTCCATGCTGGCCCAACCCGCTTTGGCGGAGGCAAAGACGCATGGGAAATCGAGCTGGGCTTCGTTGGCACCAAGCGCGCCGAAGAGATCAAACGTCTCATCCTGCACTTCGTAAGCGCGCTGCTCTGGCTTATCGACCTTGTTGACGACCACAATCGGCTTCAGGCCAAGGGCTAAGGCTTTCGCTAGCACGAACTTGGTCTGTGGCATTGGGCCTTCAGACGCGTCGACCAGTAGGCAAACGCCATCGACCATGCCAAGGATACGCTCAACCTCACCACCGAAATCGGCGTGACCTGGGGTATCGACGATGTTGATGCGAACACCTTCCCATTCAACCGACGTACATTTTGCCAGAATGGTGATGCCGCGTTCCTGCTCCAGATCATTGGAGTCCATTGCACGTTCTGCAACGCGTTGGTTATCCCGGAAGGAGCCGGACTGCCTTAGCAGGCAATCAACGAGAGTCGTTTTGCCATGATCGACGTGCGCGATAATCGCGATATTGCGGATATCCATTGGGCTAAACCATTCCAGGCGCGACCAGGGCGCTCAGCGCCGCTCCCGCCTCTCTAACAAACATGTGTGAAAGTGTTGCAGCGCAATATAGGCCACAATCCTTGCTACTCAAGGGCTTTAAAGCCGCAGGGGCTTAAGTCAAGGCCTCTCTTCGGGCGATACGGATACACGCAACCAGCTTAAGTCGCGTCTTTACGTTCAAAGTCCACAACATCAGCGGCGGACAGGCCTTGCAGGATGCGGCGCAATACGTCGAGGGCCATTTCAACGCCGCCATTCCGCACACGGTCCGGCCCGCCAACAATGCAAGCGCTGCGGACGATGGTTTCCTGGCCGCTGCGGGCGACAGCGATCTGCACCATGCCTTCGCCCGAATTGCCTTCATCCGCAGGCGCTATCAGCACCGCAAGACCGTGGCTAGCGCTGGAGGTATCGGCTACAGCTTCGGCATAGGCTTTTGCGGTACTGGCTGATGCCCGGTCATAAGCTTCGCCCAGGCCAAGTGCCCGTCCGAGCGCACGAACTGTACCGCCAACGCCGCCGCGTTTGAACACTTTGCCATCAGAATCTATCGCGACCAGCCGGCCCGCAACGGCACCGTTTGTGCCGTATTCGGCAACAGCAAGCGTACCACCCGCCATGGCTTTAAGAATGACACTCTCAAGGGTGTCCGTGTCTTCACTCAGGATATAAGCGCCCATGCGCTCCCGGATCACGGCTTCGATAGGTGCCATGCGGGCTTCAAGTTCTTCCATGGATTGGCCACGCCCGAACAGCTTTGTTTCAAGCTGCGGATAATGCGCCTGGAAGCCAAGCTTGACCTCCCCACCTTCGGCTAGACCCTCAGCGCCTTTCAACATGTCATCAACACGGCTTTCGCCCATGCCGAACGAATGGAAGCGCTTCAGGCGAACGATCGCTTGGGTACCGGACTGTTTCAGCAAGCGTGGGATCAGCTGATGCTCCAGCATATGCCGAATTTCACGCGGAACGCCCGGTGTGAAATAGAACTTCGCCTTGCCAATCGTCAGCGCAAAACCGCATGCCGTGCCGACAGGGTTGTCAATTAGCTCCGAACCCTCGGGCAGCATCGCCTGCTTCTTATTGTTTGGCGGCATGACACGGCCACGGGCTGCATAGAAGGTCTCGATATGCTTTAGCCAGCCCTCGTCCAATTTGAGGCCAACGCCAGCAGCTTCCGCCGCCACTTCCTGGCTTAGGTCATCTACAGTCGGCCCAAGGCCGCCATTGACGATTACGGCGTCCGCACGCGCACCGGCTAGCTTGAAGGCTTCGACCAAGCTTTCCCGATCATCGCCAACAGTCGTGCCCCAAACGACATCAAGGCCCACTTCCTGAAGACGGCGCGCCATGTGGCTGTAATTGGTGTTGATCGTTTTACCGCTCAAAACCTCGTCGCCTGTGCAGAGAATTTCAATACGCATCATTGTTTCCTTTAGGCCGCATCGCCTTGTTCGCTCCGCTTATACGAAGCCTGATCGCCGCTGACAAAGCAGACGTGCGTGCTGCAACGGGTCGTGGCATACTGCAGCATCCTGTTTCTTCCCGTTTTCAGCGGATACTCATGATGATTTGGCGAATTTTTATTGGTGCGCTCGCGATTTCGTTTGGTGCGATGCCAGCTCTGGCCGCCAATAGCGACGACCTGGCCCGTGTGCTTGCCGGTGAGGACTGCGTGAAATGCAACCTCAGGCAGGCAGATTTCAGCGGCGTGAACCTCGCTGGGCGCAATCTAGGTGGCGCGAAATTGGATGGCGCGAAGTTTGTTGGCGCAAATATCGCGGGTGCCAATCTTTCTGGCACAAAATTAGTCGCAGCAGATTTCACCAATGCGAAGGCCGCCGGGGCGCAGTTTGTAATCGCCAATCTGGATGACTCGACCTTCGCCGGCGCAGAAATCGAAGCGGCAGATTTCAGCAGCGCCCGCATGGACGAAGTGCAGATGCAAGGTGTGCAGGCAGACGGCGCGATCTTCCGAAGAGCGAAAATGCGTGCAGTGAATTTTACGGAGGCACGACTGCTTGGCGCGGACTTTAGCGGCACAAGCGCGCCCGCGGGCATATTCGACAAAGCCCTGATGGACGGCGTAACGTTCCGTTATGGTAAAATGTTCGGCGCATCATTCAAGGGCACAAGCCTTCCTGGCGCTGACTTTTCCGAAGCTGGCCTTTGGCGCGTGGATTTCACCGGTGCGAAGCTGGATGGCGTTAAGTTCATCAACGCCTATCTCAAGATCGCAGTGTTCTCGGATGGCCTCAAAGGCGTAAACTTTTGCGGTGCCACAATGCCAGACGGCAAATCGAACTTTAATGCCTGCTAACTCAATAAGGCCCAGGCTCAAGGTCGGAACCGTCAAAGAAGCGGTTGGAGCAGAACCGGGTCAGGTCATGGCCTGGCGTTTGGCCTTGGACTAGGTCTGCTGTCAACCGCCCGATTGCGGGCCCAATGCCAAAACCGTGGCCGGAAAGGCCGGTGGCAGTAAATAAGCCAGGCATACGGTGATCTTCGCCGAGCACCGGCACAGCGTCCGGCGTTACGTCGATCATTCCGGCCCACGCCTCCACAACGTCCAAATCCTTCAGGCCCGGAAACCGTTGGCCAAGCCGTTCCTGCACACGGGCGACGACAGTGGGCGATGGTGGCGGGTTCAACACACGCATCGCCTCAAACGGACTCTTCTCGTCCGCAGACCAGCGCCGGGGCGCACCCCAGGCCCCGGGGTACCCTTTCGGCGCCATCGGTTTGATGCGCACATCCTTGGCCGACAGCTTCATCAGCTTTAGGTATTTTCGGAAATACTTAAAGGACTTCGGGCTTAAGAAGTGCTCGGCTAAATCTGCGCTGGTGACAGAATACCCGCCATCTTCACGCCTTCTGAGCGCCAGGCCAGGGCTGGAGACGTTTGGGCCGTCATATCCACCTATTGGCGCTGGGCATGTACGCATCACCGTTGATCGGACAGCCAATTGCGGCAGGTCGATCCCAGCATTTCCGGCAAAATGCGTTGACCATGCGCCGCCCGCTAGAACGACACGGTCCGTCGCAATCCGGCCATGTTCCGTCACCACCCCGGCGACGCGGCCACCAGCCACATCGAGCGTGCGGACGGCGCAATTTTCAACAATGATCGCCCCCGCCCGTTCCGCTGCCCGAGCTAACGCGGGCACGGCTACAAACGGCTCGGCCCGACCGTCACTTGGGGTGATCATGCCGCCGGCCCACTCGCCACCGCCAACCGGTCCAGCGATATCAGGATAGCGGGCCCGGATGTCCGCTGCCGTCAGCAGCACCATGTCGAGTTGCGCCTGTTTTGCTGTATCGTACCAGCCTTCATATTTTGTCATGGCAGCAGGGCTATCGGCTAAGTATAGGCAGCCTGACTGGCTAAAATTCAGGTCCGTCTCACCCGTTTCTGCGGCGAGGCCCTGCCAGAGGCGGTTTGCCTCCATCATAATCGGAAGTTCGGCCCAATCCCGGCCTTGCTGGCGCACCCAGCCCCAGTTTCGGCTGGATTGTTCCGCCGCGACCCGGCCCTTCTCACACAGCACAACCCGAACACCGCGCTTGGCAAGGTAATATGCTGTTGAGACGCCCGCCACACCGCCGCCGATCACCACCACATCTGCTTTATCCGGATGCGGCCCCGGAAACTGAACTGGCGATGCTTCGCTGATCAGCGAAGGCTGTGCGATGGGAAAGGCATTCATGGGTCATCTCCAAGCATCACGATACCCGCAGCCTAACGCGTTCACGGATCGTCACCAATCCGTCACAGCTCTCTCACCCGGGAGTGACAGCAAGTGATGCGACACCCTGCAGCACACCTGTGACTGTAATCATCTTCGAAACCAAATGGCGGGAGGATGCGATGATCCATACGATATCCAAAAAGTATATCAAGCGGGGGCTTGGCGTTGCAGTGCTAGCAGCGGCGGCGATTGGGCTCGCGAGTTGCGGACCGACAGCAAAACGGCAAACCCAAACGGCGAGCGTCGCTGATGCAAAGCCTTTTAGCGGGCCGCAAAGCGTCGCCTTCGCTGGCAAGCTTTGGCGGGCCATGGAGGCCAACAAACTCGTTGGCAAGAACGCGATTATCGGCTTTCCTTATGAGGGCAATAAGCCCCACGGCGCGTGGCTGGAGAACCTCGAAACAGATATCGAGGTAGATGGCCGTGTCGGGCATATCATCGTTAAAAATAACTACGGTCCATCTGCAGATGTTGATCCCGAAACGATCATGACCAACCGCTTGAAGCATCTGGGCGCAGTGACAGTCATGTTCCGCCGTGAAGCTGGATATGACGCGCAGAACAAGAACTGGTTCTGGGCGAAATACCTTCCCGATGGATCCCTCGATAAGAACCCTAATGGCATGCAATTGGCAGGACGCGTCGCCAAAAGTCCGTGGGCGTAAGCCAAAGAAAGCCTTCAAAAAGCTATTTGAGCAAGCAACCGTACAATAGGGCCAGGCAGTATCAGTTATACGCCGCCGCCAGCCTTCTGCGGCCCGGTAATCCTGCGCCAATTGGCTTAATTCGGCAATGGTGGTGCCGCACCAATGTGATCAACGGCTTGCTCATAGCCATGACCGAGCGACAGAAGGGTGCGTTCCTGGAACGGGCGGGAGATAAGCTGACAGGATAAAGGCAACCCTTTGGTGGATACGCCAAGCGGCGTCGCCAGCCCTGGCAGGCCCAAATAGTTGAACGGCCGGGTCGCCCGGGTGATCCCAGCTACCATCGTCTGGATAGCGCCCGGTTGGCCCTCATCTGTTTCAGCAATGCTTGGCACCGGCATGGTGATGGACGGCAGCAGCAGCGCATCTGCCTTCGCAAACACCTGATCGCAGAAGTCCCGAAGCACCTGTCCGCGTGCTGCCTGAGCTTCCAAATACACGGTCGCTGGAATGGCAAACCCGGCCTCCGTTCGGCTGTAAACATGGGTGGCGTAATCATCAGGCCGTTCGCGCATCCAGCGACCATGAAGCGTGGCCGCCTCACTTTTGGAGATGGCATCAGCCGCACTGTAGAGAGGCGCGCAATCCGGCAATGTCACTTCCAGAAATTCACACCCCAGCCCCTCAAACACCTTAAGGGCGGCCATGTGGGCTTCGTGGGTTTCAGGATCGACGGGGCCGAACGGCTTTCCCATTGCGTGCGCGATGCGCAGGCCTTTCAGCGGTTTGTCGATCAAGCCTTGCCAGTCCGGGATTTCGCGGCGGCTGGTTGTTGGATCTTTCGGATCATGGCCCGCAATTGCTGAATACATCATCGCTGCATCCGTGGCTGACCGTGTCAGTGGGCCAACGGTATCAAGCGACCAGGCGCGCGGCATCGCACCATAACGACTAACGGCACCGTATGTCGGTTTCAGGCCAAACAGACCGCACATGATCGCAGGCAAGCGGATGGATCCGCCGGTGTCTGATCCAAGAGCGCCATAAACAACACCCGCTGCCACAGATGCGCCGGAGCCAGAGGACGATCCACCCGTAATGTGATCTGGGTTCCAAGGATTGCGCGCATGGCCGTAATGGGCGTTATGACCGGTAGGACCAGCCGCGAATTCAGACATATTCAAGCGGCCAGTTTCAATCGCACCGGCAGCATTCAAGCGCGCGACCACCGTAGCCGTGTCTTCACCAACAAGATCACCCAACAGGGCCGACCCACCAGAACTGCGTTCCCCCACCCGCATGAACATATCTTTGTGCGCGAGAGGGGCGCCGAGCAGTGGGCGCTTATCACCCTTCGCCCGTGCGGTGTCTGCCGCTTTCGCAGCCTTGATTGCAGCCTCACCATCCATGCGAATGAAGGCGTTGATATGGGGCTGCCAGGCTTCCATCCGCTGCAGCATATCTTCGGTCGCCTCAAGGGAGGAGATATGCCCGGCCTCCATTTCGGCCATTAATTCATGCAAGCTTTGCAGGCGATTGGGGCGCGTCATGCGTCATCTCCTGCGCAGTCTTCCAAGGCCTTCAGAAAATGTGACGGCTCATCGTAAAAGCCAAACTTCGGCGTGATCGCAGATGCAACGCCCTGGCGGATGCGATCTGCCTCTGCAGCGACATCTGCCGCCCGCTCCGGCGTCATTTTGAGACCGCCGTAATAGTCCTGCTTTTCCGTCATTTCCGCTCTCCCCGGCATCGTGTGTTGGTGAAGTCTACGCGGACATATCGTTTTGTGCGATCCTGTAGGTCACATAATTGGAATTTAGCCATGACACCTGAAACCGAAGACAAACTCGCAGACCTTTTGGCTCGCTTGCGCCAGTCCGGCAAGCCGCAATCTGGCCTAGCCCCAGACTTGATGCCGCCCGACGCTGCATAAGCATATCGCGTCTCGGCTAAGGTGCAGGACCAGCTTGGCTGGGAGGTTGGCGGCTGGAAGATTGCAGCCAATAAGCCGGAAATGCAGGCTGCTCTCCGTGCGGAAGAGACAATCTTCGGCTCCGTGTTTCGTCACCTCATTCACGAAAACCCAGCGACGCTCGATCACAGCACGCTTCAGCATCCCGTTGTTGAATGCGAATATGTCGTGCGCTTCCGGGACGGCCTGCCCCCACGGGCGACGCCTTATTCAGAAGCCGATGTCGCAGAAGCAATTGCGGACATTCATATCGGCATAGAAGTCGCTGAGTGCCGCTTCATTCATGATGACGCCTTCCCTGCCCTTCCCGCGATTTTGGCCTGTCTCTTATACACATCTCCGAGCCCACGAGA
>CAJXVF010000051.1 GCA_913060845.1 uncultured Alphaproteobacteria bacterium
CATCATCGATAACCTGCGCATAAATATGCCGACCTGAGCGAAAAACAGACAGCCGCAAGCGACCGCGCGATTTCCGCTTCAGCGCCGCGCGTGTGCGCGCACGCCGGCGTTCCATCAATTGATTGGCGGTAAACATCCCGCGCGACTCCTACGTCAGAATTACTTCTTCTTGCCTTCTTTGCGGTAGATAAACTCATCCGCATATTTAACGCCCTTGCCCTTGTAAGGCTCTGGCGGCCGATAGGATCTGATCTCAGCAGCAATCTGGCCGACACGTTGTTTGTCAGCACCGCTCACTGAAATCGCCGTTGGGCGCTCGCACTTAATGTCGATGCCTTCCGGAATAGGAAAGATCACGTCATGGCTGAAGCCAAGCTGTAACTTGAGGTTCTTTCCCTCGACCTGAGCGCGATAGCCAACGCCGTTGATCTCGAGGTTCTTTGTGAACCCTTCCGTAACCCCTGTCACCAAGGATTGCGCCAGGCTACGCATCGTGCCCCACATCATCCGGCTCTTTTCCGGATTGCCTTTCGGCGTGATGACAAGTTGGCCATCTTGGATGTCGGCACCAATAGTATCGCCTAGACGAAGCTTACGCTCGCCCAACTTGCCTTTGGCCTTAATCGTTTGACCGTCAACAGTAACCGTCGTTCCAGACGGCACCTCGATCGGGCTTTTGCCAACGCGTGACATTGCCTAATTCCTTTCCCGCTCGCTCAGAATATCTGGCAGAGCACTTCGCCGCCAACATTCTGGCTACGCGCTTCATGGTCGGACAGCACACCTGATGGCGTCGACAATATAGAAATGCCGAGGCCGTTTCGATGCGGCTTGAGGTCCGAAACGCCGGTATACACACGTCGGCCAGGCTTTGATATCCGCTGAATTGTGCGAATTACACCTTCACCTTCGTAGTATTTCAGCTCGATCGACAGCTCATTCTTGCCACCGTCACGTTCATGCATTTCGAAGCCGCGGATATAGCCTTCCCGCTTAAGCACTTCCAAAACATTCGCGCGCAGCTTCGAAGCCGGCGAGTTTACTACTGCTTGCCCGGCCCGCTGTCCATTACGGATGCGAGTCAACATATCCCCGAGCGGATCGCTTAACGCCATCCTCTAATCCTCACCAGCTCGACTTCGTAACGCCTGGAATCATGCCCGTTGAGGCAAGATCACGCAGAGCAATACGAGACATCTTGAATTTGCGGTAATAGGCGCGTGGACGACCAGTGACGAGGCACCGGTTACGGACACGCGTCTTCGACGAATTGCGCGGCAATTTAGCCAGCGCCAAGGTCGCAGCAAAGCGTACATCAGCGGGCTGGGACTGATCGCTGATCAGATCCTTAAGCTCCGCACGCTTTTCAGCATACCTTGCCACCAGCTTTTGCCGGCGGAGATTGGTTTCAATGGCGCTAATCTTAGCCATGCTAATCGGGCTCCTTCGCGCTTAGTTCGGGAACGGCATGTTGAAGCCTTTGAGGAGTTCGAGCGCTTCCTCATTAGACTTAGCCGTTGTGCAGATAATCACGTCCATGCCGCGGATCTCGTCGATCTGGTCGTATTGGATCTCCGGGAACACCAACTGCTCTTTAAGACCCATGGCGAAGTTGCCATTGCCGTCAAAGGACTTGGAGTTCAATCCACGAAAATCTCGAACGCGCGGCAGAGCGATATTCACCAAGCGATCCATGAACTCGTACATGCGTTGACGACGTAGCGTGACCTTGCAGCCAATAGCCATGCCATCGCGCAGCTTGAACGTCGCGATGGATGTCTTCGCCATCGTGACAACCGGCTTTTGACCGGCAATCAAGGTCATGTCCTGAACAGCTGACTGAACCTTCTTGCTATCATTCACGGCTTCCCCGACGCCAATGTTCAGGACAACTTTGTCCAATCGAGGCATCTGCATTGCGTTGGCATACTGGAATTTCTCCTGCATCGCCGGACGCACGACGTCCTGATAATGTTGTAGTAACCTTGCCATGTCCGTCTACCGATCAATCGTTTCGCCGGAGGACTTGGCGACGCGTACTTTGCGGCCATCATCCAGCGTCTTGAAACCGACACGAGTCGGCTTGTCCGAAACAGGGTCAACATGGGAGATATTAGAAACGTGAATTGACGCTTCTTTCTCAACGATGCCGCCTTGGGCGAACTGGGTCGGCTTCGTATGCCGTTTGACCATGTTCACACCTTGGACGATCACACGATCATCCTGGGGCATAACCTTGAGGACTTCACCCCGTTTGCCTTTATCACGACCGGCCAGCACAGCTACCTGGTCGCCTTTACGAATGCGTTGCATGTCCCAAAAGTCTCCTAAAGCACTTCTGGGGCGAGCGAGATGATCTTCATGAAACGGCGGGCGCGCAATTCACGCACCACCGGCCCAAAGATACGTGTCCCGATCGGCTCCAACTGAGCATTGATAAGTACAGCCGCGTTCTTGTCGAAGCGGATCGTCGTCCCATCTTCCCGCTGCACGTCCTTAGCGGTCCGAACGACGACGGCGCGATGCACCTCACCCTTCTTAACGCGGCCACGCGGAATGGCGTCCTTGACAGAGACTACGATGACATCACCGACAGACGCATAGCGCCGTTTCGTTCCGCCGAGGACACGAATACACTGCACACGCTTCGCGCCAGAATTGTCTGCGACCTCAAGGTTGGATTCAACCTGGATCATAGGTTAGCCCTCCCCGCCAACGGCGGCATCAGCCTGGCTAATTACTGTCCAACGCTTTTTCGCGGACAATGGCCGGCTTTCAATGATCTCGACTTGATCACCTGTCTTAAATTCATTGGCCTCATCGTGCGCCATGAATTTCTTATACGTAGTCATGATCTTGCCATACGCCTTGTGGCGCACCCGGCGTTCGACGCGGACGACGATGGACTTTTCCATCTTATCGCTCACTACGAAGCCTCGTAATACTCGTTTGGGCATGCGTTACAGCCTCCGCGTCAAACCGCTGCCTGACGTTGCTCTTCGAGCACCGTCAGAATGCGGGCAATATCCCTACGGACCGTCTGAACGCGGGCCGTGTTTTCCAATTGGCCGGACGCTTGTTGGAAGCGCAAGTTCAGCGCTTCTTTCTTGAGCGCGGCCAGTGAGTCTTTCAATTCGTCAACGCTTTTCGCGCGCACATCGCCAGCTTTCATGGCCTTACTCCTCAGCGCCGAGGCGGGTCACGACACGGGTGTTGATTGGGAGCTTTGCAGCAGCCAGTTCAAACGCCACGCGAGCAACATCAGCCGGCACGCCTTCCATCTCAAACATGATGCGACCTGGCTTTACCCGGCACATCCAATATTCTGGAGAACCCTTACCCTTACCCATACGGACTTCGGCAGGCTTCGTGGACACCGGAACATCCGGAAATATACGAATATAGACCTTACCTTGACGGCGAATGTGGCGTGTCATTGCCCGACGCGCTGCTTCGATCTGGCGCGCAGTGATGCGTCCAGGCTGTAGCGCCTTCAAACCAATGGAGCCAAAGTTCAGATCCGTCCCGCCCTTAGCGAGCCCATGGATCCGGCCTTTATGCGCCTTCCGGTATTTTGTACGTTTCGGACTGAGCATCGCTCAAATCTCCAAACTAGATAAACTTAATTCTGGCGCGTCGCAGCCGGCTGTTCACTGGCCAGGCGCTTGTCCCGTGCCATTGGATCGTGGCCGATAACTTCGCCCTTAAAGATCCAGCACTTCACACCGCAAATGCCATAGGTCGTCTTCGCTTCAGCAAAGCCGTAATCGATATCAGCCCGCAATGTATGTAAGGGAACGCGACCCTCACGATACCATTCGGTCCGTGCGATCTCAGCACCACCAAGACGGCCCGCACAATTCAAGCGTATCCCAAGCGAGCCGAGTCGCATCGAACTCTGCACCGCACGCTTCATCGCACGACGAAACGATACACGGCGTGTTAATTGCTGCGCCACATTGTCCGCAACGAGCTGGGCATCGACCTCAGGCTTGCGCACTTCGACAATGTTAATGCTGACATCGCTGTTGATGAGCTTGTTCAGCTCACCACGCAGCTTATCGATATCCGCACCCTTTTTGCCGATAACAACACCAGGACGGGCTGTGTAAATGGTGACACGCGGCTTCTTAGCAGGGCGCTCAATCAGGATACGGCTAATGCCAGCCTGAGCGAGTTTGTCCGTCAAATAGCCGCGGATCGCCAGGTCTTCGTGCAGAAGATCGCCGAAGTCCGCACCCGCATACCAGCGGGATTCCCACGTGCGGTTAATGCCGAGGCGAAGACCAATTGGATTGACCTTATGACCCATTAGGAAGCCTCCTCAGCGTCTTCAACTTCACGGACAATGATCGTCAGATTGCTAAACGGCTTCTGGATACGCGCGGCACGGCCACGAGCACGAGCATGGATGCGCTTCAGCATCATCTGCTTGCCAACAGAGGCTTCGCCAACAACTAAGCGGTCAACATCAAGCTGGTGATTATTCTCAGCGTTCGCGATCGCTGCAGACAATGCTTTACGCACGTCTTGCGCAATGCGCTTTGGCGAGAACTCAAGCACGTTCAAGGCATGCTCAACACGCTGGCCGCGAATTTGGCCCGCGACCAAGTTCAGCTTCTGCGGGCTAACCCGCAGGAACTTCACAAAGGCGCGCGCTTCATTATCAGCGGTGCGCGACGGATTAGATCCCTTACCCATCAGCCCCTCTTAGATTTCTTGTCAGCCATGTGACCATAGTAGGTCCGGGTCGGCGAAAACTCGCCGAACTTGTGGCCGATCATGTTTTCATTGACCGAGACGGGAATGAATTTTTGTCCATTGTGAACGCCGAACGTGAGACCCACGAACTGCGGCAATACCGTTGAACGGCGTGACCAAGTCCGGATCACGTCATTGCGCCCACTTTCACGAACAGCTTCTGCCTTCTTGAGCAGATAGCCATCCACAAACGGGCCTTTCCATACGGAGCGCGCCATCGTCTACCCCTACTTACCGTAACGACGTCGGACGATCTTGGCGTCTGACGGCTTCTTTTTGCGAGTTCTGTGACCCTTCGTAGGTTTACCCCACGGAGTAACAGGATGACGACCACCGGAGGTGCGGCCTTCGCCGCCGCCATGCGGGTGATCAACCGGGTTCATGACAACGCCGCGAACGTGCGGGCGCTTGCCTTTCCAGCGATTACGGCCGGCTTTAGCCAGCGTTTGGTTGCTGTTGTCCGGATTAGATACGGCGCCGATTGAGGCCCAGCATTCCTGGCTAACCATGCGAACTTCGCCTGATGCCAAACGCAAGAGCGCTTCACCGGAGTCACGGCCGACCAACTGAACGTAAGCACCAGCGGCACGCGCGATCTGGCCGCCCTTGCCTGGCTTCATCTCCACATTGTGGATGACAGTGCCAACTGGGATACGACGAAGCTGCAAAGCATTACCAGGCTTAATGTCGGCATTGTCGCCAGACATAACCATGTCGCCAACGGCAAGCCGTTGCGGCGCCAAGATATAAGCGAGCTCACCATCTTCGTATTTGATCAGCGCGATAAAGGCCGTACGGTTTGGATCATATTCCAGCCGCTCAACAATCGCAGGGATGCCATCGCGGCCCCGGCGCTTGAAGTCCACAAACCGATACCGGCGCTTATGTCCGCCGCCACGATGCCGTGATGTGATGTGGCCGTGATTGTTACGGCCGCCAGATTTCTTCAGACCCTCAGTCAAATCTTTGACTGGGCGGCCTTTCCAAAGCACGGAACGGTCTACGAGGACCAATCCGCGACGACCTGGAGACGTAGGTTTATATTTTTTCAGAGCCATTCTGCTCTCTCCTCCCCGGTTTCGCCGCTAAACGCCGGACGCGACATCGATCATGTCGCCGTCGGCCAGGGTTACGATTGCTTTCTTGACGTCTTTGCGCTTGCCCAGCATGCCGCGGAACCGCTTCACCTTGCCTTTGACGCGGATCGTATTGACCGCAGTCACCGAAACATTGAACAGGCTTTCGACGGCCTGCTTAATCTCAGCTTTGTTGCTGTCAATCGCGACTTCAAACGTCACCTGATTATGTTCGGAGATCAGGGTCGCCTTTTCGCTAATGATCGGCTTACGCAGGACATCCATTATCTGATTATGTGACAGCGGGCTCGCCGCTGGTTTGATTGCTCTTGCCCGGCTCATTTGAGGCGCGCCTCCAGGTGCTCAACTGCATCGCGGGTCATGATGAGCATGTCCCGGCGCATGATATCAAAAACGTTAGCGCCTTGCTGTGGCAACACATCCACACCAGTCAGATTACGTGCTGCACGTGCGAACCCGGCATCTACCTCTGCACCGCCGACCACAAGGATCGACCGGGCGCCGAGACCATCGAGCTGAGCCTTCAGCGTCTTAGTTTTGGCGTCCTCTAACGCAAGGCTTTCGATAATCATCAGCTTACCTCCTGCCTGTTTGGCAGAGAGTGCGGACCGCATGCCGAGACGGCGGACTTTCTTCTGAAGATTGTGGGCGTGGCTACGAACACGTGGACCATGAGCAACGGCACCACCGCGGAACAAGTTGGCGTTCGCACTACCGTGACGGGCGCGACCGGCACCTTTTTGGCGCCCAATACGTGTTTTGGTGACAGACACCTCAGCACGTTCCTGCGTTTTGTGAGTTCCTGCCTGACGCTTGGCGAGCTGCCAGCGCACAACGCGAGCAACGATATCGCCGCGTGGCTCTATACCGAACACGTCATCGGAGACTTCAATCTCACCCGCATCCGCGTTCGCTAATGTCTTCATGGAGAGTTTCATGTGGACCTACTCCTCCCCGCCTTCGGCTGCAGTCTCAGGCGCATCTACGACGGCAGACTCGCCTTCGTCATTGGCCGGTGTGTTGCTGGCTTTCAGGCCAGCTGGGAACGGTGCTTCGCTCGGCATCGGCCGTCGAATTGCATCGATAATGTAAATGTAACCGCCAGCTGAACCAGGGATTGCCCCTTTGACCATCACCAATCCGCGCTCTGCATCTATCCGCGCGACTTTAAGATGTTGCTGCGTGCGATTGCGTGCACCCATTTGTCCGGCCATCTTCTTGCCCTTCCACACCTTGCCCGGATCCTGACTGTTACCAGTCGAACCATGAGAACGGTGGGAGACGGACACACCATGCGTAGCCCGAAGACCGGCAAAACCATGCCGCTTCATAGCGCCCGCAAAACCTTTACCGATCGTCTCGCCAGAGATATCGACCAGCTGACCTTCAAGAAAGTGATCGGCGGACAACTCAGCCCCAACATCAACAAGCGCGTCATCGCTGACACGGAATTCCTTCAAACGCTTCTTAGGCTCAACCTCAGCCTTCGCGAAGACGCCGCGCATTGGCTGCGGCACGTTCTTCGGCTTTGCCGGGTCATAACCAAGCTGCACGGCCGCATAGCCATTGGCGTCAGGTGTGCGCTGACCAACGACAAAATTGCCGCTGACATCGATGACGGTTACAGGGATATGCGCCCCGGCTTCGCCAAACAACCGCGTCATACCGAGCTTGCGCCCGATCAGACCAGTTCTACGGGTGGGCTTTGACCTTGCCATAAACTTAGACCTTGATCTCTACATCGACGCCGGCAGAGAGATCGAGGCGCATAAGCGCATCAACTGTCTGCGGAGTCGGTTCAACAATATCCAGCACGCGGCGATGCGTACGCATCTCAAACTGCTCGCGGGATTTCTTATCGATGTGCGGGCCGCGCAACACCGTGTATTTCTGGATCTTCGTCGGCAGCGGAATAGGGCCGCGCACAGTGGCACCCGTCCGTTTCGCTGTGTTGACGATTTCGCTTGTGGACTGATCCAGCACGCGATGATCGAACGCCTTTAGGCGGATGCGTATGTTTTGACTATCCATCGTTCTTTTCCCCTGTCGCCGCCCGCCCTGCCCCATAGCGGGACTGGCGGCGCCAGCGTTCAACCTTCAGCTTGCTTACGCGACGACTTTGGCGACGACGCCAGCGCCGACGGTACGACCGCCTTCGCGAATAGCGAAACGCAAGCCTTCATCCATCGCAATCGGCGCGATCAGGTTTACCACCATGGAGATGTTATCCCCTGGCATAACCATTTCCGTGCCTTCCGGCAATTCAACTGTCCCCGTCACGTCCGTCGTGCGGAAGTAGAACTGCGGACGATAGTTCGAGAAGAACGGTGTGTGACGACCGCCTTCGTCTTTCGTCAGCACGTAGCACTCGCACTCAAACTTCGTGTGCGGCGTGATAGAACCCGGATGCGCCAGAACCTGGCCACGCTCCACGTCTTCACGGCCAATGCCACGCAGCAGGCAGCCAACGTTATCGCCAGCCTGGCCCTGATCGAGCAGCTTGCGGAACATTTCAACGCCCGTGACCGTCGTCTTCTGCGTGTCACGCAGACCGATGATCGCGATTTCCTCGCCAACCTTCACAACGCCCTGCTCTACACGGCCCGTAACAACGGTGCCACGACCAGAGATCGAGAACACGTCTTCAATCGGCATCAGGAACGGACGATCGATCGGACGCTCCGGCTGCGGAATGTATTCGTCTACAGCCTTCATCAGCTCAATGATAGCGTCATGGCCGGTTTCTGTGTTGCTGTCTTCAAGAGAAGCAAGCGCTGAGCCCTTAACGATCGGAATGTCATCGCCTGGGAAGTCGTAAGAAGAAAGCAACTCACGCACTTCCATCTCGACCAGCTCAAGCAATTCTTCGTCGTCAACCTGGTCAACCTTGTTCAGGAAAACCACCAGGGCTGGAACACCAACCTGACGCGCAAGCAGGATGTGCTCACGGGTCTGAGGCATTGGGCCGTCAGCCGCAGAAACAACAAGAATTGCGCCATCCATCTGCGCCGCACCCGTGATCATGTTCTTCACATAATCAGCATGGCCCGGGCAATCGACGTGCGCGTAGTGACGCGCTTCCGTCTCATACTCAACGTGAGCCGTTGAAATCGTGATGCCACGCGCCTTTTCTTCAGGTGCCTTGTCAATCATGTCATACGCCTGGAAATCTGCACCGCCCGACTCGGCCAACACTTTCGTGATAGCCGCCGTCAAAGACGTCTTGCCATGATCAACGTGACCAATCGTGCCGATGTTGCAGTGCGGCTTATTACGCTCAAACTTCTCTTTAGCCATGTTCGCCTCGATCTCTGTGGACGATCACGCCCCTGTCCAGCCGGGCTGGATGGGGGCCATCTTGGTTAATATCTGGTCACGCTGCTTGCGCTTTGCGACCTCTCAATTGGAGCGGGCGACGGGGATCGAACCCGCACAGCCAGCTTGGAAGGCTGGAACTCTACCATTGAGCTACGCCCGCGCGTTGTCTTCTCCTGCCTTTGCCGGACCTTTCCGGCAAAGCCCGCCGCACCGCGGCGGACTTAAAAACTTCAATTGGTGGAGGGGGTTGGATTCGAACCAACGTAGGC
>CAJXVF010000052.1 GCA_913060845.1 uncultured Alphaproteobacteria bacterium
GGTTTGGGCTGCGCGCTTACTTTTGCTTGGCGTGGGTACTGAAAAAGCAAACGACAAAGCATTTGCCTACGCGCTTGAAGGATATTTTAGACGGGGCAACGGCGCAGATGCTGCTTTAGCAGCAGCCAGAATTAAGATGACCGCCGCTGATTTCGATAGCGCGCGCAAGATGATCTCGCACCGGTTTGCGGCCAAACTGTTGCTTGACGTCGGCCAGATGTTTTTGGACGGGAAGATCGTCGAGGAGAACGCGGCGGAGGGCATGAAATGGATTGCTCTTGGGGCCGAACAAGGCCATCCACCGGCTCAATTGGCCCTCGCGAAGGCCTATACTGCAGGTGAAGGCGTTCCCTTAGATATCGAAATCGCGGCGAAGTGGTGGGAAGCCGCTATGAAAGCCGGAAACCTTGCCTCCGCGCTTTGGCTGGCAGCTTACTTTGATGATTTTGGTATTGGTCCGACTGACCTTTCCAAAGCATCTGAAGCCTACTTCTACGCAATGGCGCTTGGCGATGATAAGGCGATTAAACGTCTGACTGAGATTGCCGAACTCGGCGTAGCTGATGCTGAGTACTGGCTTGGTCGTGCAATTCTTAGAAAAGGCCGGACGAAAGAGAATACGCAAACGGCGCTAACTTGGCTGGAGCGGGCGGCGGAAAAAGAACACGCAGAGGCGTTCACAGAAATAGCGCTTATCTTGCGCGCTGGGCGGAGCGGCGCAGTAAATGATGAAGCGGCTGCCAAATATTATACGAGGGCGGTTAAGGCTGGCTCGGACATCGCCAATCTTTTTCTCGGCATTTTATACGAAGACGGTATCGGCGTTCCTCGTGACGGTACCCAAGCAATGGCGCTGTATCAGGATGCCGCTGAGAAGGGCATTGCAACGGCTCAATACCGTCTCGGGCTTGGTGGCAAGCGTGATGATGCAAAGGCGTGCTTCTGGCTATCGAAGGCGATGAAGGCCGACAGTGAGATCGACGCTCTTCTTCTGCTGACGCAGCTTGAAGCTGGAATGTTACTGGCTGATTGGGACCGGGCCGAAGCGCTCCATGCGGGTAAGTAATCGACCGTTCCTTGCATCTTAACCCGGATAGGGCTAACCCGTGCGTTCTCTCATTTTACAAGGAAGAGGACGATGAGCGCGACCGTATTTATCGACGGCGAGGCTGGGACGACCGGCCTACAGATTTTTGAGCGGCTAAACGGACGGACGGATATCAACATGATCCGCCTGAACGATAGCGAGCGCAAAGATGCTGGTCGCCGACGGGATGCGCTCAACGCCGCTGATGTGGCGATCCTTTGCCTGCCCGACGTCGCTGCACGGGAAGCCGTCAGCCTGATCGACAATCCACGCACACGCGTGATTGACGCGTCTACAGCGCATCGAACGGCGGAAGATTGGACCTATGGCTTCCAAGAGTATTCCTCCGACCAGCGGCAACGGATTAGCGGCGCCACGCGGATCAGCAATCCCGGGTGCTATTCGCTAACATCTATCGCGATGCTGCACCCATTGGTGGAAGCAGGGCTGGTTGCTAAAGACTGGCCGATCACGATCAATGCGGTGTCTGGTTATTCCGGTGGCGGCAAGTCGTTGATTGCAGAGTTTGAAAGGCCGGAAGATCAGCGCTGCGAAAGCACGATCTTCAGCTATGCACTTGGTCTGAAGCACAAGCACCTGCCAGAGATTAAGCGCTGGGCCAATCTGAGCCACGCGCCGATCTTTGAACCGCATGTGGGCAGCTACCGTCAAGGCATGCTGGTTCAAGTCCCGTTGCCGCTTTGGGCGATGGCGGGCAAGCCGACACCAGAACGCATCCACGAAGTGCTGGTTGGGCATTATGAGGACGAGCAGTTCGTTGAAGTGGCACCCTTTGGTGCGCCTGAAAGCGACCGGCTTGATCCGGAATGCTTGAATGGCACTAATAAGCTGCGCCTGCATGTGCTGACGAATCCTGACCGGGATGCGGTAGTGGTTGTGGGCCTGCTCGATAACCTTGGCAAAGGTGCTTCTGGACAGGCGGTGCAGACACTCAACATGCTGATTGGCATTGACGAAGCAACGGGACTTTAAGCGATGATGGAAGGCAGTAGCCTGCCGGCCCCAAAGGGCCTGATCCTGCCGCATGAGGGCATTCTGCCCCGTGTGGCGGATGATGTGTTTCTGGCGCCAGGTGTAA
Organism: uncultured Alphaproteobacteria bacterium; assembly: GCA_913060845.1. Taxonomy (GTDB): domain Bacteria; phylum Pseudomonadota; class Alphaproteobacteria; order Bin95; family Bin95; genus VMCJ01. Next base: position 2,187 of record CAJXVF010000052.1, read on the forward strand.
TCGTCGTTGGTGACGTTGAGATCGGGGCGCGATCGAGCCTCTGGTACAACGTCGTCGTTCGCGCTGATGTTGGGCTGGTGCGCATTGGTGCTGGCACGAACATCCAGGATGGCAGCGTCGTGCATGTGACGGGCGGCCAGTTCGATACGTTCATCGGTGATGATGTGCTGATCGGCCATTTGGTGATGATCCACGGCTGCCAAATTCATGACCGTGCGTTCATTGGCATGAAGTCGACGATCCTGGATGGGGCCGTTGTTGAGTCTGACGCGATGGTCGCGGCAGGTGCCGTGGTTACGCCGAACAAGGTCGTCAAATCTGGCGAGCTTTGGGCTGGCGCGCCTGCAAAGAAGATGCGGGATATGGATGCGGATGAAATTGCACGACGCGCCAAATCTGCACCCAATTACGCACTCAATGCTGCACAACATCGCCGCGCGCTCGGCCACGACTGACATCATTTACTGCAGGAGACACGCCCCATGGCCTTAGATCACGCTCTGACGCCTGAAGGCGCGCTTCCAGTGGATGGCACTGCAGGCACACTCATCGCCCGCATATGGCTGCCCGGGAAGGGGCCTGCTGTCGTGCGGGTTGATGCTGATGGGGTCTATGATCTCACGCGACGCTTCCCGACAATTGCAGATATTCTGACTGAGGCTGACCCGGCGGTAGCGGTCAATGCTGCGACGCCGAGCGGACGTATCGGCGCGTTAGCAGATATTCTGGCGGCGAGCGCCCCGGATCGGCGAAGCGAAGACGAAGCGCATTTTCTGGCTCCGCAAGATATCCAACCAGTCAAAGCCGCTGGCGTTACTTTCGCCGCATCCATGCTGGAGCGCGTGATTGAAGAGCAAGCCAAGGGCGATCCCGCACGTGCGGAAGCTGTCCGCGAGGCTGTCCGTGAGAAAGTCGGCGATGATCTTTCTAAGGTCGAGCCTGGGTCGGAAGCGGCGGAAGAACTAAAGCTCCGACTGATGGAACTAGGGGTTTGGTCGCAATATCTGGAAGTTGGCATCGGTCCCTATGCCGAAATCTTCACCAAATGCCCACCGATGGCGGCTGTCGGCACAGGCGCGATGATTGGCCTCCGCCCAGATTCGGACTGGAACAATCCGGAGCCTGAAGTCGTGCTGGTGATTGCACCATCCGGCCAAATCATTGGCGCTACGCTTGGCAATGATGTGAACCTGCGGGACATTGAAGGCCGTTCAGCGCTGCTACTGGGCCGCGCAAAGGACAACAATGCCTCCTGTGCGCTTGGGCCATTTATCCGCCTATTCGATCAGTCCTTCGGCATTGATGATGTCCGCCAAGCGGTCGTGACACTGCTGCTGACCGGGACGGATAATTTCCGTATGGAAGGGGCGTCCTCCATGAGTGAGATCAGTCGCGACCCGGAAGCATTGGCTAACGCTACGCTTTCCTCGGCGCACCAATACCCGGATGGCGCGTTCCTCATGTGCGGCACTATGTTTGCGCCGACTGATTTGCGCGATGGCGAAGGCTTCACGCACAAACTGGATGACGTGGTTGAGATCGCAACGCCGACGCTCGGCCGCCTCGCCAACAAGGTCACGACGACGGATAAAGCACCGCCATGGACATTCGGCGTGCGGGACTTGATTAGAAGCTTGGCGGCGCGCGGGCTGGGCTGAAATCCCGGCGCTAATGGACTGCTCGCCAAGATGTGATTCGGCGGAAGCGCTCCGCATCCGTATTTTAGAGTGATGAAACAGACATCCATCGCCCTCGCGGCGGCGCTTGCCGCGACCATCTCCCTGTCAGCCAAAGCCGATTCTGATCGGCCCGTCGCTGTGGAGCTTTTCACCTCACAGGGGTGTTATTCTTGCCCGCCGGCGGAGGCTTACCTCGGCAAGTTGGCTAAGCGTCCAGACGTTGTGGCGCTCGAATGGCATGTCGATTATTGGGATGATTTGGTCTACGGCGGCGCTGGCAAATGGAAGGATCCGTTCTCAAGCGCTGAAGCGACAAGTCGGCAGCGGGACTATAATCAGTCAATTCGTGGCCAGCGCCGGGTCTATACGCCGCAGATGATTGTGGCGGGTGTGAGCGAAGCTGTCGGCTCCAATAGAGCAGATGTTGAGCGTGCGATTCGTCAGATGCGCAAAGCGGCACCGAAAGAGACGGTGGACGTTCGCCGAGACGGCAATGATCTCGTGATCAGCGCGCCAGGCGTGAAGGCCCCGCTATGGCGGGTCGATTTCATCAAAGAACATCTTACCGTGGTACGAAGCGGCGAGAACAAGGGAAAATCCTTGGCGAGCGACAACATCGTCCGCTCTAAAACGCGTTTGGGCGATGCCGGAGCTGGACCATTGCGCACAGCCGCTCCAGCAGATGGCATGGGGTGCGCCATCATCGCGCAGAAGAGCCCTGACGCGCCTATCCTTGCGGCGAAATATTGCCCCGGAAGTGCGGCCTCAAGCTAATCTCAAGCTGTCGGTAGCTTGTAGTCCTTGAACCGCTGGCGGAGCTGCAGCTTGGAAAGCTTGCCGGTTGCCGTATGCGGTAAGTCTTCGGCAAAGGCGACGTCGTCCGGCATCCACCATTTGGCGATCTTGCCTTCTAGGTAGCCAAGAACATCTTCCTTGGTGAGATCTTGGCCATTCGCTGTCGGTACGATGACCAATAGCGGGCGTTCATCCCATTTCGGGTGATGAACGCCGATGGCGGCGGCTTCTGCGACCTTGGGATGGCCAACAGCAACGTTCTCCAGATCAATAGAGCTGATCCATTCGCCACCTGATTTGATGACATCTTTCAGCCGGTCCGTGATCCAGATGTAGCCATCTTGGTCGATAGCGCAAACGTCGCCGGTGCTGAACCAGCCGTCTTCGGCATGGGCTGGGGCTTTTTCCGACAGATTGAAGTAGTCCGCGATAATCCATGGGCCGCGAACTTTAAGCTCGCCCGTAGCCTCGCCGTCATTTGGCAGGGTAATGCCGTCTTCATCGACGATCTTCATATCCACGCCATAGAGAACGCGGCCAGCGCTTTGCTGCAGGTCAACTTTCTGCGTCTTGGAAAGCACATCGTGCTTCGCTTTCGGGGTATTTACCGTGCCGAGTGGCGACATTTCAGTCATGCCCCAGGCATGTAGAACTTGAACGTCATACTCGTCCTGGAATGTCTCCATCATGGCACGCGGGCAGGCAGAGCCGCCAATAACAACGCGTTCCAGATCATCCAGCTTGCCGTTTGCCTCTTTCATGTGCGCGAGCAGCATCATCCAGATCGTTGGTACAGCTGCGGTAAATGACACTTTCTCCTGGGTCAGCAGCTCGTAGATGCTTTTGCCGTCCAAGTCCCGGCCGGGCAGCACCAATTTGCAGCCAACAGCGGCCGTGGCGTAGGGCAGGCCCCAGGCATTTACATGAAACATCGGAACGACGGGCAGAACGGTATCGCGGGCGGCAAGGCCCATGCAGTCAGGTGCGATCTCTGTCAGCGTGTGCAATACCGTCGAGCGGTGACTGTAGAGTGCACCCTTCGGGTTGCCGGTCGTGCCGCTTGTGTAGCATAGGGCTGCGGCTGAATTCTCATCGAATGTAGGCCACTCATAGTCGCCGTGCTCTAGCTCGAGCAGTTCCTCGTAGCAGAGCGCGCCGGGAAGTTTGTCTTCGCTTGGCATGTTGGCTTTGTCTGCGAAAACAATGATGCCGCGAATGTTCGGAAACTTATCCCGCATTCCAGCAACCAGATCGACGAAGCTTGTGTCGATCACCAGATATTGGTCGTCTGCGTGGTTGATGATGTATTCAAGCTGCTCTGGGAATAGGCGCGGGTTGATGGTGTGGGTGACCGCGCCCATGCCTGCGACGCCATAATAGGCCTCTACATGGCGGTAGGTGTTCCAAGCGATCGTACCGATGCGGTCGCCATGCTTCACGCCTAGACGACTAAGTGCCTGCGCGAATTTCTTGGCGCGAACTTCTGCAGCACGCCAATCATAGCGATGGATCGGGCCTTCCAGCGTGCGAGTGACGATCTCTGTATCGCCGTGCCATTTGGCAGCGTGGCCGATCAAGGATGAGATCAGCAGCGGTTGGTCCATCATCTGGGCGAGCATTGCGGTCTATTCCCTGGTGCGTCTTTTGTGCATTGTTAGGGATATTCATGCCGGGCGCATAGCGGCTCGGCAAGGGGCTTGAATACCAAAAATGCAACAGGCTGCACCTTTGGGTGAAATCCGCCAGCACTGGCGCGCTATTGCTGTTGGTTTTGCAATGGCGTTCTTCGCCTGGGGTTCAATCTTCTATGCCCATGGTGTCTTTAAGGCGGCGCTGGAAGCAAAGCACGGCTGGTCCGGGCTGATGTTGTCTTCGGCTCAGGCTTGGTTTTGGGCCGTGGGGGCATTGACGGCATTTGGCGTTGGCGCTGCCGTAGACCGCTTTGGTCCACGCGCTGTCGCTTGTTATGGGGCCTATGCAACAGCGATTGGCGTCGCGGCTGTCGGCTTGGTGATGACGCCGTGGCAGCTCTTTCTGGCCTATGCTGTTTTGGCGACAGCCTATCCAACCATCGGCAATCTTGGCATCAGCGCAGCTTTGGCACCGCTTTTTCAGGAGCGTTATGCAGCCGCGCTCGGATATGCCCTGACGGGGGCTAGCTGCGGCGGGGCGATTGTTACGCCTGTGTATATCTGGCTGACCGCTACGCTTGGCTTTGATTGGGCGTCCGCTGTAATCGCGGCTGCGACGCTGCTCTGCCTCACGCCATTGCTCCGGTTGGCACCAGCCCGGCGCGCCAGAGGTTCAGCCGAGGACGATGCACGAGGGCTGGAAAGGTTTAGGGCGGCACTCCGATCCTCTGTATTTTGGGCAATCTGGGTGACGGGCTTCCTGGCATTTACCGGGCAGGTCGGTTTTCTGTTTCACGAGATATCGATCTTCACACCGCGCATGGGGCTGGTCATGGCCGGCTATGCCGTCAGCGTCACGGTTATATCGGCGGCAATTGGCAGATTTGTCGTCGGGTGGGCAGCGAATCGCGTTCCATTGGGACTGCTAGCTGCCGTCATATATTTGATTCAAGTGGCCGGCTTTGTTATTGCCAACGCAGGTGAGGGCATCGTTGTGAGCTTTGTGGCCGCTGCAGTTATCGGCTTTGTTGTTGGCCCGCTGGTGATGCTTCCAGCGATGCTGACACGTGCAGCATTTGGCGCCTATGGGTTCGGCAAAACATTCGGTGTCATCAATATCGGCATGTTTGCGGGCATGACGGTTGGGCCAGGGCTCGCCGGACTTGTGGCATATCAAGCCGGATATGCGACGGCGATCTGGATGTTTGCCGGATGCCTTGCCGCTGCAGCGCTAGTGATTGCGCTGGGGTTTAGACCTTCACAGATTTCGGATGGGCTTTGACAAAATCTGAAACGCGCGGCTGGATTTCTTCGCGCCACCGGCGACCATTGAATACGCCGTAATGGCCTACACCCGGCTGCACCCAATCCGTTTTCATATCGTCTGGCACACCAGAACAGATGTCATGGGCAGCCTGTGTTTGGCCAATACCAGAAATGTCGTCGTTCTCGCCCTCAACTGTCATCAACGCTGTGTTCTTGATGAGCTCAGGCTTCACCAACTGGCCGCGCCAGTGGTATTTGCCGTCTGCTAGGTCGTGATCCTGGAAAATACGTTGGATAGTGTCGAGGTAGAATTCAGCCGTCATATCCATCACGGACAGATATTCATCGTAGAAGAATTTGTGTTGGTCCACGCTGTCGCCATCGCCAGTGACGAGGTTGTCATAGAGCTTCACATGGGCATCGATATGTCGGTTCATGTTCATGGTCATGAAGCCAGTGAGCTGCAGGAAGCCCGGATAGACCCGGCGCATTGCGCCTGGATAGATCAGCGGCACGTTGTAAACGACGTTTTCTTCGAACCAGCTCAACTCGCGGGAAGTGGCAAGGTCATTGGGAACAGTTGGGCTCTTGCGAGCGTCAACTGGGCTGCCCATCAGCGTAAGCGTTGCAGGCTGCGCGGGATCATTGGCTTCTGCCAGTAGGGCGGTCGCGACGATCGCCGCAGGACCCGGCTGGCAAACCGCCATAACGTGCAGGTCTGGGCCGAGTGTGCGCATGAACGTCATCAGGTATTCGACATAATCGTCGAGATCAAAACGGCCAGCGGTTAGCGGGACCTCGCGGGCATCGGTCCAGTCGGTGATATAAACATCATGATTGCTGAGCATCGCGCGCACAGTGCCGCGCAGCAAGGATGCATAGTGCCCAGACATTGGCGCTACGATCAGCACTTTCGGGGCCTTCTTCTGCCCTTTCGGCAATGCCTTCTGGTCCCGGACAAAGTTGAGGAGATTACCGAAAGGCATTTCCAGCGCGTTGACTTCAGTGACGGGAACCGGCGTCGTACTGCCTTCGACTGTGACTTCATCAATGCCGAAATCAGGCTTGCCGTAGTGCTTTGTGACACTTTCAAACACTTCGCACGCTGCGGCCATAGCGCGATTGGCAGGCATCATGGCGAATGGATTGGTTGTTGCTTGCAGCATTTGACGTGTCGCATTTGCGGCACCCCGATAAGGGCGCAGGGCGGCACGGGTCATCTCATAAGCTTGATACAACAACGATTAAACTCCAATCCAGAATGCAGCCATATAAGCATAGAAGTAATTTGTGCAACGCACAAGATTATGCTGCAATTGCGTAATTGCTCGGCGTTTAGCGAAGTTCTGCCCTTAAGCTTAATGCACAAACTTAAACGCCAGCTTTCAATCATTCTTTCGATCAGTCTAGAAAGAACGCGCCCCAGCCGGTGGCTGCAACGATCAGCCAGAATTGCCACTGCTTGAACAGAGATCGGTTCTGGCTTGGTCGAGTTGGCGGGCCGTCTGACCGCTCCTCCAGCATTGCCTCCATGCGCACCAGGACACGGGGCAGGCGGAGCGCTGCGTCGCCCACATCCGCCAGCACGCCTGCTACCCGAGCTTCAGGCCCGCGATGGTCACGCATCCACTCCTCAATAAGCGGTTGGGAGAGTGTCCACATATTCACGGTCGGATCGAGGCGGCGGCCCATGCCCTCCGCCATTAGCAGCGTCTTTTGAAGCAGGAGGAGTTGCGGTTGCGTCTCCATTTCAAAGGCTTCGGTGATCTGAAAAAGCTGCTGCAGCAACCGCCCCAGTGAAATTTCATGCAATGGCCTGCCCAGTATAGGTTCCTGTCTCTTATACACATCTCCGAGCCCACGAGACCTCTCTACATCTCGTA
>CAJXVF010000053.1 GCA_913060845.1 uncultured Alphaproteobacteria bacterium
TTCGTCGGCAGCGTCAGATGTGTATAAGAGACAGGGATGCGCTTGAGACCACGATGTTTAGCGCATTCAACAGTGCAAAGCGGGGGCTGCGGAAAGCATCCAACCTGAGAACAGGATCAGGCGCGCGGCGTTCCGTCCGAATAAATCCAGCGGCTGCAGCTATACCTATCAGCGCAATAACCAACGCCGCCGTGCCCTCTCCGCGACGAACTAGGCTGAGCGTTGCAGCCAAGGAGATCAGTGCGATTACGAGCAATAGGGCGCCGAGAATGTCGAACGGCTTGCCGTTGGATGTTTGCGGCTTGTCCTGGGGCAATAGCCAAGAGAGCGCCAGCACCAGCCCTGCCAATGGAATGCGGAACCAAAACACCCCCTGCCAGCCAAAGGCATCTGTCAGCACGCCGCCGACGACAGGCCCGACGGCACCCGCAGCGGCAAACATCGCTGCGTAATAGCCGATAATTCTGGGTCGCTCTGATTCTGGATAGAGCGATGTCGCAAGTGCTGGACCGCAGGCGATGGCGAGCGCAGTGCCAAGCCCTTGCGCCACACGTGCTGGCAGCAGCAGCTCAAAATTCGGTGCCATTGAACAGGCTGCAAGGCCGACGCAGCTGACTGTCAGGCCGATTTTGAAGATGCGCCGCCGCCCGTAGCGGTCGCCTAGCTTTCCGGCAACCAGCATCAAGCTGGAATAAGTCAGCACGTAGCAAATGATGATCCACTGGATCATCTCCAGCGGCAGACCGAACGAGCCTACAATCGCCGGAAACGCAATATTGACCGCTGTATCAAGCGGGCCAACAGCGACACCGAGGCCGACAACGGCCAGCCCGGCAGCAGCCTTAGCGCCCCCGGTCGATGCTTGCGTCAGGGCAGCGTGCCTTCAATAACGTATGTCAGGATTTCAACCGCCTGGCTTGGCTGCTCAATCACGGCCAGCGCTGCACCATCGACCTCTTTAAGGGCATGGGCGTGGTCGGGGCCGTGCATCACGATCAGCGACTTGCCGAGCGCAGCCGCCATGCCAGCGTCGAACGCTGCATTCCACTGCTTATACTTGTCGCCGAAGCGCACAATCACGATATCCGCCTGCTCAATCTGCCGACGGGTGCGGATTGCGTTTAGCTTCGCACCCTTATGGTCATGCCAGAACTTGTTGGGTTCCGCGCCCATGATGGTCACGCCGCAATCGTCCGATGCGGCGTGATCCGTGACAGGTGCTGCGAACGAAACATCGAGCCCTTTTGCAGCTACGGCAGAAGTGATCTCGTTCCGCCAGTCCGTATGAATTTCGCCGGAAAGGTATACGCGCCAAGTCATCAGATATTCTCCGTTGGTGTCATTCTGCGTCTGCGACGGTTCCGCCAGCAAGCCAGGATTTAATCTCAGCCTTCGCGCGCTCTGTCATGAGGCGTCGCCGCTCAACACGGCCTTTGCGACCACGAGGGGCTGCTTCTGTCAGCGGCGGCAACAAGCCGAAGTTCACATTCATAGGCTGGTAAGCAAGCTTGGAAGCGCCCTCCCCAGTCATGTGGCCGCCAGTGACATGGGCCAGCATGCAGCCGAGCGCCGTCGTATCGGCTGGCGCAGGCAAAGTCTGACCAAGCGCTTCAGCCGCTGCAAACCGGCCAGCAAGCATGCCGAGGCCAGCGCTTTCCACATAGCCCTCAACGCCTGCTATCTGGCCAGCGAAGCGGATATGCGGGCTGCTTTTTAGGCGAAGCTCACCATCCAACAGTTTGGGGCTTTCGATGAAAGTATTCCGGTGAATGCCGCCAAGGCGCGCAAACTCCGCTTTTTCCAAACCCGGGATCATGCGGAAAACGTCCGCCTGTGCGCCGTGCCGCAACTTGGTTTGGAAGCCGACGATATTATAGATCGTGCCTTGCAGATTATCCTGGCGTAGCTGCACCACTGCATGGGCGCGCTTGCCAGTTGCCGGGTTGGTGAGGCCAACCGGCTTCATTGGACCGAAGCGTAGTGTTTCTGGCCCGCGTTCCGCCATCACTTCGATGGGGAGGCAGCCTTCGAAATAGGGCGTGTCCTTTTCCCAGTCTTGGAACTCAGTTTTGTCGCCGGTCACCAGTGCATGGATGAACGCCTCATACTGCTCCTTGTCCATCGGGCAGTTGATATAATCGGCGCCATCGCCGCCTGGACCTTTTTTGTCGTACCGGGACTGGCGCCAGGCCACGTCCATATTGATGCTGTCGAGATAGACAATCGGCGCAATTGCATCGAAGAACGCAAGTGCATCCGCGCCCGTTTCAGCCTGGATTGATTCGGCCAGCGGTGTGCTAGTCAGCGGGCCAGTCGCGATAATCGTTTGGCCCCAATCTTCTGGCGGCAGGCAGGACACTTCCTCACGGCGAATATCGACCAATGGCTCATCTTCAAGCGCTTTGGTGATCGCGGCTGAGAATACATCCCGGTCCACGGCAAGCGCATCGCCAGCTGGCACTTTCGACTGTTCCGCCGCCTGCATCATCAGCGAGTTTGCAGCCCGCATTTCCCAATGCAGCAAACCGACTGCGTTGTGTTCCGAATCGTCAGACCGGAATGAGTTTGAGCACACAAGCTCTGCCAACCCCTCCGTTTGATGCGCTGGGGATGTTTTATGCGGCCGCATTTCATGGATGATCGCCGGAACGCCTGCCCGCGCGAGTTGCCACGCTGCTTCCGTTCCAGCCAGTCCGCCGCCGATGATGTGCACAGATTTTGTCATGCCCTGATCAATATGATCAGCACGCCGCTACGACAAGGCCTAAGAACATGATTTAGCGGTGTTAGGCAGCGTTCACGACCAGCATTGCTCGTTTGATCCTGATAATAAACCGGACCTTGGATATAGCCCCGCCAGCAACAATCTCATTCTCGCCAATATGCAAACGGGTAGCGCCCGCCATGGAGCCCCGATTGAAGACACTGATTTCAGCCCCGTTCACAATGGAGCCAAGCCGGTCCTGAAGATCAAAGACAACGACATGGCCTTCATCATCAACATCAATACGCAGATGCCTGTCTGCGATGACGGCTCCATCACGGAGCGGCAGACCTAATCGGCCAGGCGTTCTTTCTGTCGAAAGACCTAGCGCCAAACCTATGGTGAACGGGAATTGATCAATGACATGACCTTTTGGCCCGATGAAGCCCTTTGTCTGCGGTGATCCACCAAGGATACGCACTTGCTGCAAATCCGGACCGCCGACAAGGCCCGGTGGAATATTCCCGTGCGCGACAGATTTGATGTCACACATGCGCTTGCAGATCATTTTGAGTAGGCTAACGCCAAGGCCGTCTTCGCCGCCAAACGCCTTAAGGAAGGTATTTCGATCTAGTGCGGCCAGCACCGTATTTTCTACGGCTACTGTGGTTGTAGAACGCGGTACGCCGTTGATGACGCCCATCTCGCCAACGATCTCACCACGCCCCAGTACGGCGACAGGAATAGGATCGCCACCTGATTCATCTGCGCGACGGACCTCTACCTCTCCAGATTCTACGAAATAGACGCAGTCACTGGCTTCGCCAACGCTATAGAGGGTATCGCCTTCCTTCAGCAGAATTGTCTGCATCGCAAATCCGCCTTCGCCAGGGTGTGTCTCAGTGAAATCAGAGGACGCCGCCCATCCCTAAGAGCGGGTTAAATGGCGATCAGTCACCCTGTGGATGATTTCAAAATGCCAGAAATTACGCCGCCGCCTCACCCGCCATTGCGCTGCTCAGGCGGAGGGTGAACCGGATAGGCGACCATTGCCCGCCCGCCACGATCTCATTGTCGCCAGCATTCAGGTTCGCAATAGCGCCAGCTTCAAATCGTTCGAAGGTCGAAATGCGACGCCCGTTGACGACACTGCCCAGCCAGCTTTCAAGATCACGAACAATCAAAGCGCCATCTGGCCCTACTTCGATCTGGAAGTGATTTTCGCCAAGCTGGCCTGCAGCCGCCATCGGCAGCCCCAACCGGTTTGGCTTGAATTCAACTAACGTACTTTCAGACAAGCCAACGACAAAGGGCAGGCTTTGGATGACGATGCCCCCCACACCCAACAGCGATTGCAGTTCTGGCGAAGCGCCAAGCAAGTGCATGCCGGCGACGGAACCAGAATGCGCTGGGTCGCCCGCCACATGGGCCGCTTCAGTCGTCGTGCAAAGCCGGTCGCAGATCATGCGGAGAAGCTTTAGGCCAACGCCCTTCTCACCACCGAACGCTTCCTTGAATTCATTCGTATCAATCGACGCCAGCGTCAGCGGCGTAGCAGCAACAATCGTTGTGGACCGAACGCAATTTCGGACAACGCCCATTTCACCAAGCATCTGGCCTTTGCCAAGTGTCGCCACCGTGACTTCCTGGTGGTCCATCACCCGGCGGACCTCAACCTCACCAGCCTCAATGAAATACACCTTGTCGCTGATGTCGCCAGCACGGTAGAGCACCTCACCCGCCTGCAGTTTGACTGTCTGCATCGCCTGAATATCCCGCAATAAATGTGGACTTCAGTTTAAGCGATCCGTCGCTAAGGCAGCGTTAAGAGGATACTGTGCCTGGCTGTATCAGCGAAGCTTGCGCACACCTGTCGCGACCCAATACCAAAGCGCTGCAACGCATTGCATGGCAAGAACAGCGCCAAATATCACCGCGTATGCCTCTGCCGGGCGCTGACCATCTTCCATTGGCCAGCTTTCCAACGCTGAGCCGATGCCAAACTGAAGACCAGCCGCCATCGCAAACAGCAGTAAATTGAGCGCGGTATTAGAGCGTCCTGCGAGCGCTGGCCCGAAATGTTCCGCCAAATGAGCGTTCGCCAATACGCCAAGTTGCCCCGTCAACGCGAATGCCAGCCATAACGCCCAGGTCCACTCGACATAACCCATTACAATAAAGAACTGGCAGACCAGAAACGCAGCCAGTGCGAAATGCATCACTAACAGCGGGCCTTTGCCGCGTCGGCGCGCAAAATCTGCGGCAGCACCCCCGCCCAAAATGCCGGCCAGGAAGGCGACTGCCATGCCGGTCAGCACTGTTGCGACGCCATCCCGATCAAGGCCAGCCACGTCAGCCAACCAAGGGGCAGCCCAAAGGGTCTGCAACGCAATGTGTGCGCCGCCGGTTACGACGACATAGGGCGCAATTCGCCAGAATTCGAAAGAGCTATAAACTTGCGCCAGACCGCCAAGCGCTTGTCCGAGCGTCGTCCCTTCTTCTGACTCACCTCGGCGCGGGACGGCCAGAAAAATGAAGCACGCTGCGAGCGCCGTCACAACCGCCAGCATAAAGAACAGGCCGCGCCAGCCCAGGATTTCAGCTGTGACATAGGCTGGATATGAGGCCGCTAAAACGCCAACGCCACCAAAGGCCATCACCCAAGAGTTCAGCAGTGGAATACGACCCGCAGGTGCAAAAATGGCGACGGCTTTGAAGCTGGCCATCAATCCGCCCGCAAAACCCAGGCCGATCATGCCACGCGCCAGCACCAGAATAGTTTCATTCTGCGCAAATCCAAATAATGCTGCACCAGCCGCCGCAACCAACAACAATGCGGCCTGCACTCGGCGCGGGCCATATTTGTCGAGCAGTATCCCAAGCGGCGGCTGGAATGCAGCGAATGCGATCAGATAGGCAACCGTTAGCAGCCCAAGGCCTTCTGTGGTGAGGCCCACATCACAGATTAGATCAGGCGCGACGACAGCATTCACCGCCCGGAAAAGGTATGAAAGGAAATAGCCGCAGCCGAACGGCAATAAGACCGTCGTCGCTATCCGGCCAAGCGACAATTGAGGATGGTTCATGGTGTGATGTCGCCCTTAATAGCGCTTAGTAACGCCGCCGCGCCCGCCCGTGTTCAGGCGATCTGCAAATTCAGCCGCGAGCGGCCTGCCGTTTGGAATATTCAGCCAGAGGCGGAGCAACAACCGCCGCTCCTCCGGCATATCCCAGTCCACATATCCGCCCCGGCTGTGCAAGGTCGTGTGATTATTCAAAAGCTGGATGTCGCCGGGCTCGAACGCCATTGGCAGCAACAGGTCTTCCGACAGCGCCATATCTTCGACTAATGTGATCGCTTCAATTTGCGCTGGCGTTAGGGTGATGCCAAGCTTTCCGGCACCCAGTTCGATCTGCTGCTTATTGAAGCGGCAGGAGAGCAAGCCTTCGAACCAGCTATAGACCGGCACCTGATTCTGCGTCAGCTCATCCGCCGTGCGGCCCTTGCCGACGAGGTCATAGCGAAAGCCTTCCATCAGCGGCGGCAGCAGGTCTGGCCGCTCCGCCACAATGCGATTGTAGACGCTGATGGACGAGGCAATCCAACTCTCCCCGCCTTCTTTGGCTGGGCGGACGCAGAGCAACCCCACCACATCCGCTGAGTCCGAATGCGGTGCAAGGAACGCGTTGGTGCGATGACCGCGCACGCCTTCCTCATAATACCCGCCCTTGGCGTATTTTCCACTTTCCATGTCCGTAACACGACCCAGCATATCGCCTTGGCTGTTCTGAGAAATCACCTGGCCGAGATGCGCGCCGAGGCCCCAATAGAGCAGCGACAAGCGGTCCAGTCCGTAATTGGCAACATCCAAGCCACGCAGCAACACGAAGCCACGGCCATATTCGATGTCTTCCAGCAAGCGCTTCAGCTTTGGCCCGAGCGATGGGAGCGAAAAGTCATCCTGACCGAATTCAAGCGGCCCCAATCCACGCGCCGCTAAATCTGCAGTCGCGCGTTCCAATTCGCCCAAATCAGTCGGCGTGAAATGGAAAATCCAGGACTGATCCTGCTCCATTTCTGGGCGGGTCCATGCGGATGGGCCAGTGGCGATAGGTGGAAGCGTCGTCGGCATTGATTTCACGGGGCCTCAGAAGATTGGTGCACCCACAATGTAGCGGAGGGCAGCACCAGAGGGAAAGCGCGTTACGGAATAGCATTTTCCGGGGTGCGGCCAGCGAAGACATCCTTCAACCCGGCGATCAAAGCTTCCGTCATAGCCACCCGGGTCTCCACCGTTGAACTGCCGATATGCGGAAGCATGAAGACGTTCGGCAGGTTCAAGTACCGAAGATCAAAGGCTGGTTCGCCCGCCAAGACATCAAGCCCGGCTGCATAAATCCGCCCACCCTGAAGCGCAGGGATCAGCGCATTATCATCAATGATGTCACCGCGCCCAACGTTCAGAACAACCGCAGTCGGGCGCATCATCGCAATGCGTCGGTCGTTGAGGAAATGATGGGTATCCGGTGTGAGGGGACTGGCAAGCAGCAACACATCGGTCTCTGCCAGAAACGCATCTGCGTCAGCGATATGGCGGGCACCATCCTCAACATCCGGCGCTAAGCGGCGGCGGTTATGGTACGCGATGGTCATGCCGAAGGCCCGCGCCCGCACCGCTGCAGCAAGCCCGATCCGCCCCATGCCAAACACACCAAACGTCTTGCCCGCAAGGCCTTGGCCAATGAGTTGGCGAGAATGCCAGCCACCCCAGTCACCAGAACGGATGAGATTGATCGATTCCGTCGCCCGGCGAGTGGCCCCCAACATCAGCAGGATCGCTGTATCGGCAACGGCATCTGTCAGAACATCGGGCGTAAAAAGCGCTGCCCTGCCACTAGCCTTGATCGCCGGTACATCCAAATGATCCATACCAACGGAATAGGTGCCAACGGCGCGAATTGAGCTTGGTAGCGCCTTAACCACATCCACCTTCACCTGGATTGGCGGGGTTACGATCAGCGCTTCGGCACCTTCCAGTGCGGCCAGGTCATCCGGCAATGCGCCCTCGAGAAATGTCGTGTCGAATGCCGCCTGGAACGCAGCTTCGGCCTCTTCCGGCAGCCGGAAAGCAACCGTGATAGCGTGTCGGTCAGCCACGCGCACCTACCATCACCAAGCTAGCGCTGGCATGAAATAATCCGGCGCTGGATGCTGTTCTTCCTTCGCTTTGGCGACAACCGCTTCAGGTGCAGGGTCTGACGTACCGAAGCCATCCACATAAATGCCAGACGCCAAAAATAGCGAATCGCACCCGGCAGCCTTAGCGCCTGCAACATCAGTGCGGATTGCGTCGCCAATGCCAAGGACGCGCTTTGGTTCCGGCATGCCCAGCGTCTCAAAACACAAGGCATAGACGGAGGGGAACGGCTTGCCGTGATAAACCACATCGCCGCCAAGAGCTTCGTAGCGTTGTGCGATAAGGCCAGCGCAGATCGTCAGATCATCGCCGATATACACGACCAGATCAGGGTTGGCGCAAACCATCGGCAGCTTGAATTTAAGCGCTTCCTGCAGCCTGTCTTCGTAATCATCCAGCACGTCCGCGTTGTCATAAGTGCCAGTGTTTACGATGAAGTCGGCTTCCGAAAGCTTGGTCACGATTTCGAGCCCAGCATCCTGACGCACAGAATCATCGCGATCCGGCCCTAGGTGGTAGCAACGCCGTCCCAGCGCCTTGTGCCAAGCGTCTGACGGGCTCGATAGCGCCCGCCACGTCGCTTCGCCGGATGTAACAACATGTTGATACACATCCCGCGGCACGCCCATCTCATCCAGGCGCTTCACGATGGCAGACACCCGCCTTGGGCCATTCGATAGCAAGCAAACTGTGACGCCTGCTGCAGTTGCACGGCTCAGCGCATCGACAGCCGCTGGGAACGGCTCCACACCATTGTGGACGCAGCCCCATAGGTCCACCAGGAGCGCATCATAATTGCCGATAATGGCACCAAGGCCAGAGAGTCGCTGCGTCATGGATCGTCCTAACTGTTTCTGTGCGCCGCGTGGGCGCCGGCGGCGCGGCCAAATACAGCCCCGCGCATAACCGATGTAGAGCCGGTATAGGTTCTGAAATAAACCCCCGATGTTTCGCCAGCGGCATAAAGCCCCGGAATTGGCTGACCGTCATGGTCAAGCACGCGGGCGGACGCATCGATTTTCAATCCACCAAATGTGAAACACGTGGCAGCAATAATGGGCCAAGCGCGAAACGGTCCTCGCACTATGGGCCGCGCCCAATGGCTGCGACGCGGGCTCAAGCCGGATGTCGCCAATCCATCCGGGCGAAGCGGATCAAATCGCCCGTCAATCGGACAGGCTTGATTGAACGCCGCAATCGTCTCCGCCGCCTGCCCTGCATCGATATCAAGCTGAGCCAGCAAGCCATCGAGCGTATCGGCTTCAAATGGTGGCTGGTCCGTGCGGATAGCTTTCCGCCAATTCGGAATATCCTCCACCGCACCATCCAATATGCACCATGCGAGACCTTGGGACTGTTGCAGGATGTCTCGCGCCGTCGCTTCGTAGGTCGCGTCTACAGTTGCGGGCGCTTCATCAGTGAAGCGACGGCCTTCGCGGTTCAGCAGAAGGCCATAGGTGTAAATCCTGTCTCTTATACACATCTGACGCTGCCGACGAATAGAGAGGTGTAG
>CAJXVF010000054.1 GCA_913060845.1 uncultured Alphaproteobacteria bacterium
AGCGTCAGATGTGTATAAGAGACAGCTGCCACAAGGTCGGCAGCTTTAACGTCCACGCCGACATTTACGTTCGTGCAAAATTCTACGCCCTCTGCCGCCATCTGCTTCATCCGGCGGTCGATGAGATGCTTTTCCATTTTGAAATCAGGGATGCCATAGCGCAGCAGGCCACCGATACGGCTTTCCTTTTCGAACAGGACCACATCATGGCCAGCGCGCGCGAGTTGCTGCGCAGCCGCCATGCCAGCAGGCCCGGAACCGACGACGGCAACCCGCTTGCCGGTTTTCGTATCCGGCACTTCCGGCTCGACCCAGCCGTTCTCAAAGCCTTTGTCGATGATCGCGCATTCAATGGTCTTAATCGCCACCGCGTCATCATTGATGTTGAGGACGCAGGATTCTTCGCAAGGTGCGGGGCAAATGCGGCCAGTAAATTCTGGGAAGTTGTTGGTGGAATGCAGGTTAAGCAGCGCTTTTTGCCATTGCCCGTCATAGACCAGATCATTCCAATCGGGGATCTGGTTATTGACGGGGCAGCCGTTGTGGCAGAACGGAATGCCGCAATCCATGCAGCGCGCGCCCTGGGCCTGAACTTCGGCTTCCGACAGCGGCTCTACGAACTCCTTGTAGTGGCCAAGGCGTTCGTCGATCGGGCGATAAGCGCGTTCGGCGCGGTCGAGTTCTAGAAATCCGGTTGGCTTACCCATGGGCTTCGCTCCCCTTGGCCGCATCTTCAGCCTGCATTTCCAGCAGGGCGCGGCGATAGTCTTGCGGCATCACTTTGACGAATTCACCGATGGCGGTATCCCAGCGTCCTAGCAGGTCTTTGCCAACAGCACTGTCTGTATAGTGGATATGCCGCTCGATTAGCGTTTTCAGGCGCATTTCATCATGTTCGAGCATGGAGCCTTTGAAGTCGTGGGACGACATAGCGCCCGACGCCTTTTCAATAGCTTCAAGATCGACCATGGACAGATTGCAACGGTCCCGGAAACGCCCGTTCGGATCATGGACATAAGCCACGCCGCCAGACATGCCAGCCGCGAAGTTCACGCCTGTCTCGCCTAGCACAACGAGGCAACCGCCAGTCATATATTCCGCACCATGGTCACCAACGCCTTCGACGACAGCGAACGCGCCAGAGTTCCGAACGCCAAACCGCTCACCGCCAACGCCGCGCAAGTAGCACTCACCTTCGATGGCACCGTAAAGCACCGTATTTCCAACAAGGATGTTGTGCTCGGCCTTATAGGGTGAGTTCTTTGGCGGGTAGATTGCAATGCGTCCACCGGAGAGGCCTTTGCCGACATAATCGTTGGCGACGCCCTCAAGCTCAATCGACATGCCACGTGTAGCGAAGGCGCCGAAGCTTTGTCCGCCAACACCGGTCGCTTTGATGGCGATGGTGTCTTCGGGAAGGCCTGCATGGCCGTAGCGTTTGGCGACTTCACCGGCGAGCATGGCACCGACGGTGCGATTCACATTCCGCACTTGCGTATGGATCACGACAGCTTCGCCGTTCTCAAGTGCCGGCATAGCTTCGGCAATCAGCGTCTGGTCAAGGGCCTTGTCGAGCTGATGGTCCTGAACTTCGCAGTTATACGTGTTGACGCCGGGGCCAGGGGTTGGCTTGTAGATCAGGCGGGAAAGATCAATCCCATCTGCTTTCCAATGCTCCGCAGCGTCCCGCATGTCGAGCTTCTCGGTCGCACCAATTAGCTCATTCACTGTGCGCACGCCAAGCTCCGACATAATTTCGCGCATCTCCTCCGCCAGGAAGAAGAAGTAGTTGATCACGTTTTCGGGCGTGCCAGTAAAGCGTTTGCGCAGTTCAGGGTTCTGGGTCGCAACGCCAACAGGGCAGGTGTTCAGATGACACTTCCGCATCATGATGCAGCCCATGGAAATGAGCGGTGCAGTCGAGAAACCGAACTCTTCCGCCCCTAAGAGCGCGCCGATAATAACGTCCCGACCTGTACGGAGACCGCCGTCAACCTGCACAGCGATCCGACCACGGAGGCCGTTCAGCACAAGTGTCTGGTGCGTTTCAGCCAAGCCGATTTCCCACGGGCTGCCCGCATGGGTTAGGGAGGTGATGGGGCTGGCACCCGTTCCGCCTTCAAAGCCAGAAATTGTCACATGATCCGCCCGCGCCTTGGAGACGCCAGCGGCTACGGTACCAACACCTACTTCAGACACAAGTTTCACACTAATTCGGGCGCTTGGGTTAGTGTTCTTCAAGTCATGGATAAGCTGTGCCAGGTCTTCAATCGAGTAGATATCGTGATGTGGCGGCGGCGAAATCAGGCCAACGCCCGGCGTTGAATGCCGCACGGCTGCAATGTTCCGATCCACCTTATGGCCGGGCAGCTGTCCGCCTTCGCCAGGCTTCGCGCCCTGGGCCATTTTGATCTGGATATCGTCTGCGTTAGCGAGATACTCAGTCGTCACGCCAAAGCGGCCACTGGCGACCTGCTTAATACGGCTCCGCATGCTGTCGCCGTTTTCCATTGGTGTGAAACGGTCGGGTTCTTCGCCACCTTCGCCGGTGTTAGAGCGTCCGCCCATCCTGTTCATGGCAATGGCCAACGTTGTGTGCGCCTCGCGGCTGATGGAGCCGAAGGACATGGCACCGGTGGAGAACCGCTTTACGATTTCCGTAACCGGCTCAACTTCATCCAGCGGCACAGGCTTATCGGCGTAGTTGAACTTAAACAGGCCGCGCAGGGTTAGCAGGTTCTTGTCCTGCTCATTGATCGAGGCTGCAAATGCCTTGTAGTCCTGGGTATTATTCCCACGGACAGCATGTTGCAGGTTCCGAACGCTTGTTGGGTTCCAGGCATGCTTCTCGCCGCGTAGGCGGAAGGTATATTCGCCGCCAACATCGAGCATGTCTTCGAGTGTCGGGTCATCGCCGAATGCGCGGGTGTGGCGGATAACGGTTTCTTTTCCGACATCTTCCAAGCTGATGCCTTCGACCGATGTCGCCGTGCCGGTGAAATAATCCTCCACCAGTGCGGTGGACAGGCCAACAGCATCAAAGATCTGCGCGCCGCAATAGGATTGGTATGTGGAAATGCCCATTTTGGACATGACCTTCATTATGCCTTTGTTGAGCGCTTTCGTGTAGTTCGCAAATGCTTTCTCAACTGTGATGCCCTCTGGCAACTCAGACAACCGGTCCCGGATGCTTTCGAACCCGAGATAGGGGTTAATCGCTTCAGCGCCATAGCCTGCAAGCACGCACATATGATGCACTTCGCGCGCTTCGCCGGTTTCGATCACAAGCCCGGTTTCGGTACGCAGGCCGGTGCGGATCAAGTGATGATGTACGGCGGAGCAAGCAAGGACCGACGGGATCGGGATGCGGTCCGCGCTCATTTCCCGGTCGGAAATGATCAGGATGTTGTAACCGTCATTAACGGCTTTCTCAGCCTCATCTTGCAGCCACTTTACAGCACCTTTTAGCCCGCCAACGCCCTGGTCTGCTGGCCAAGTTCCATCCAGCGTGCGCGTTTTGAAGGCATCGCCGACAAGGTCGGTAACATGGCGGATTTTCTCCAATTCCTCATTGGTGAGGATCGGCTGCTTTACTTCGAGCCGCCAATGGGGGTTTTCCGCCTGATCGCGGAAGCCGAACAGGTTCGGGCGTGGGCCAATCATAGAGACCAGCGACATCACCACTTCTTCGCGGATTGGGTCAATCGGCGGGTTTGTGACCTGGGCGAAGTTCTGCTTGAAGTAGGTGTAGAGCAGCTTGGAGCGATCCGACAGCACCGAAATCGGCACGTCTGCGCCCATTGAGCCAAGCGGATCATCGCCTGATGCGGCCATAGGTTCGAGGAAGAATTTGAGATCCTCCTGGGAATAACCAAAAGCCTGCTGACGGTCGAGCAGGAGGATCGTTGACACAGGTGCTTGCGCTTCAACCTGATCTAGATCTTCGAGGCGGAACTGAGTCTTTGACAGAATTTCCTGGTACGGCTCAGCCTTAGATAGCTTTTCCTTGAGCTCCAGATCATCAATGATCCGGCCCTCTTCCATATCAATCAGGAACATCTTGCCAGGCTGCAAACGCCATTGGCGGGCGATCTTTTCTGGCGGGATATCAAGCACACCGATTTCAGACGCCATAATAACCTGGTCATCGGTGGTGACGAGATAACGGGCAGGGCGGAGGCCGTTACGGTCCAGAGTCGCGCCGATCTGGCGACCATCGGTGAATGCGACCGCAGCTGGGCCATCCCATGGCTCCATAGCGGCAGCGTAATATTCGTAGAACGCGCGCCGTTCTTCGTCCATTTGAGGATTGCCAGCCCAGGCTTCAGGGATCAGCACCATCATGGCATGGGCCATGGAATATCCGCCCAACGTCAATAGTTCGAGCGCGTTATCGAAGCTTGCGGTGTCTGACTGACCATGGGGGATGAGTGGCCAAATTTTGTCCAGATCATCGCCAAAAACATCGGACTTCATGGCGTGACGGCGGGCTGCCATCCAGTTGACATTGCCCCGTAGCGTATTGATTTCGCCATTGTGGCAGATCATCCGGAACGGATGCGCCAAGCGCCACGACGGGAATGTGTTGGTGGAGAAACGCTGATGCACAAGTGCCAGGGCGGAAACAAAGTTTTCATTCTGTAGGTCCTGGAAATAGGAACCTACCTGGCCAGCCAACAGCATGCCTTTGTAGACGATTGTCCGGGAGGACATCGAGCAGATGTAGAAATCCTGATATCCAGGAACCTTCTCAAGGGTCGATTTGTTGCCCAGCATCTTGCGGATGACAAAAATCTTGCGCTCAAACGTGTCCTGGTCGAACCCGGAGCCAATCCGCGAGATGAAAATCTGACGGGTTACCGGCTCGCTGGCCTTTACGGTATGCCCAAGGCCGTTGTCATTCACAGGGACATCGCGCCAACCAAGCACGGTCATGCCTTCGCCTTTGGCGAGGGCCTCCATTTGTGATTCCAGATCACTGCGCGCCGAAGCATCCTGCGGTAGGAACATCTGCCCGACGGCATATTCGCCTTCAGCAGGCAGATCAAAGCCAAGGTCGAGCGAGCGGAAAAAGGCGTCTGGAAGCTGGGTAATAATGCCAGCGCCGTCACCGGCTAATGGATCAGCGCCAACAGCACCACGATGGTCTAGCTTCAGAAGAATTTCGAGGCCTTGCTCGATAATGCTGTGCGATTTTCGGCCCTTTACGTCCGCAACAAAGCCGACGCCGCAGGCGTCATGTTCGTTTTGGGGGTCGTACAGACCCTGGCGCTCAGGCGTCATTGACACAGGCTCAATCCTTATACTCTCGACCGCACTTCGCCTGGCGGCGGAATGCGCAGATCATCGGGTGAGTATCAGGCGTACCGGCCTCTTTAGCTGGCGAAGCGGGACGCACCCAACTCTCGCTGCTTGTTGCCGTAACCCCCTCGTCACCCGCGGTTACCCCCTTGCTGCAGCGCTCACCGGCAAGGCGACTGAGCTTCAGCCGCTGCACAAACGGATGCTGCCAGCTAGGGGCAGAATACGTTGGCATTAAGCGCGGCTAACCGCAAAGGAGCTCACGTTTTACCTAATAATGAACGGCGCGCCAAGCATTACCGGTACGTCCAGCCCGCGACCCATTCGACATCGGTGAGGGGCTTAGCCCTCCATCATGCCTGCGGTGCTGAACCCGCCATCCGCGCCCCATACTTGGCCGGTTACAAAGCTGGCTTCGCCAGATGCAAGAAAGGCTGCGACAGCGGCGACTTCTTCTGGTCGGCCAAAGCGTTTCAGCGGCATACGCATTGCGACGCTTGGCGGTAATTCGGCCGTTTTGGTGACGCGGGTATAGGTTGGCCCCGGTGCCACGCAGTTCACGCCGATATTATGCTCCGCCAATTCTATCGCCATGGATTGCGTCAGATTGATGATACCGGCCTTGCTCGACCCATAGGCCGCGCGTCCTCGCCCGCCAAATAGACCGGAATTTGATGATACCGTTACGATTCGTCCGCCATCACCTTGGGCAACCATCTGCTTAGCAGCAGCCTGCGCGCAGTAGAACGTACCTTTGAGATTGATTGCGATCACCCGCTCAAAGAATTCAGGCGTCATCTCTAAGAACGGCGATCGGTCTGTAACCCCGGCATTGCAGACCATCACATCAATTTTGCCCCAGCGGCTAACGACTTCGCTGACCGCACCTGCTGCTGTTTCTGGCCGGGAGACATCGCCTTCTAGGCCAACTGCGCGCCCGCCCGCTTGGACAATCGCGCCCGCGAATTCGGCTGCCGCATCACCTTCGCGGTCGAGCAGGCCAATGGCGGCACCTTCAGCCGCCAGGCGGTCTGCAATGGCGCGGCCAATGCCATTGGCGGCGCCGCTGACGATGGCGACCTTGCCTTCAAACCTGTTCATCTAATTTCTCCTGCCGCTTTATGCGACGCCAAGGCGTTTTGCTTCATCCCCGAATACAACGGCCACACGGCCAATCGCCTTCCGGCCCAGCACCATGTCCATTGCTTCGCGGAATTGGTCAAGGGAATAAGCAGCAGCGAGTTCAGGTTTGATCTTGCCCTCTGCGTACCATTGGCCTAGCTGCTCCATCATTGGGCGCAGGCGGCCTTCACTTTCGTAGCGTGCGTCATGGGGTGACCAGCCGCCATAATAGCCCATATTCAGGCCGGTAACGCTGATGTTCTTCACCAACAGAATATTCGCAGGGATGTCTGGGATTGTGCCGCTGGCGAATCCGACGGGCATGATTCGGCCCTCGACTGCCATGCACCGAAGCGATTCTTTGAATACGTCGCCACCAACAGGATCATAGCAGGCATTAACCCCTTTACCGCCTGTCAGCTCCATCACCACTGGGCGGAAATCCTGCTCGCGGTAATTGATGACGTGATCAGCGCCATGACGGCGAACGATCTCCATTTTCTCGTCAGACCCAACGGTGGCGATCAAGGTCGCGCCCAGAATTTTGCCGATCTCAACTGCAGCGATCCCGACTCCACCTGCAGCGCCGTGGACCAGCAGAACGTCTCCTGCTTGAATGTTCAGCAGATGCTGCCAAGTAAGTGCAGCTGCAGATGTGCCGTAGGAATTAGTGATCGAGATTGCGTGGGCGTATTCCATGCCGTCTGGCATCGGATAAGTGTTGACTTCAAGGGCTGCGGCTTTCTCCGCCAGGCCGCCCCAATCGACCATGGAGAACACGCGGTCGCCGACCTTAAAGCGGGAAGCACCTGGGCCAACCGCTTCAACAATACCGGCGACTTCAGAGCCTGGCGTGAACGGCAGGGGTGGTTTCCGCTGATATTTTCCCTGCACGACAAGGCTTTGCGCGAAGCTAACGCCAGCAGCCAAAACGCGGATGCGCAGGCCTTTTTCTGGCGGTGTAGGGTCCGGCAGGTCTGCGATCTCAAGATCATTGAATGGCTGCCAGTCCCGGCAATACAGTGCGCGCATGATACTTCGCCCTCTTCCGCAATCGATTCTCAGGCGCTAAGCATAGCCGTATGCGAGGATATTACGGTATAGGCGTTGAGGGGCTGAGCAAGGCTCAAAACCTTGGCGCATTGATGCGGACGGCGCACGCCTTTGGCGCGCAGTTCCTATTCACCATAGGTGCGACTTACAAAACCAAGCACGGGCGTAAGGTCGATACATCGAGTGCGACGGATAACCTGCCGCTTTATGAGTTCGATACGCTGGGCGAGTTGCTGCTGCCCAAGGGCTGTGACCTTGTCGGCATTGAGCTGACGGACGATGCGATTGAGCTGCCAAGCTTCCGCCATCCAGCACGAGCTGCCTATGTGTTGGGCCCGGAACGCGCCAGCCTGTCGCCAGAGCTAACGGCGCAGTGTGAGTATGTCATCAAGATCCCGACGAAGTTCTGCGTCAATGTCGGTCTTGCGGGCGCGCTGGTCATGTATGATCGCATGATCTCCATGGGCCGCTTTGCCGAGCGGCCCGTTCGTGTAGGCGCACCGACGGAGCCGAAGAAAGAGCACGTCCACGGTAGGCCAAAGCTTCGCCACTTGGAGAAGGCTAATCGGCGCCTGCCGGGATAGGCGTTTTGGGTTCTGGTGCTGCGGGCTCCTCTGCCTGCATACCACCGCCCGGTAGAATAAGCGCCGCCAGCACAGCAACGATCGCTGCTAACGCCATCACCAGGAAGGCATAGTAGAAATCGCCCGTACGGTCGAAGACCTCGCCGAGCAATGGTACCGCGACCACCGCTGTGCCGAGCGATAGGGCAAAGCGGAATCCGAACGCAGTGTTGACCCAACGCTTCGGCACATATCGCGAGAACAGGAAGTCTGAGACAGGTTGGTTGCCAACGGTGATCATCATGATCAGCCAAAGTGCCAAGATCATCAGCTCGTTCGTTGCAAACGCCGCCAAAAGCAGGGCAGGGGTCATCAGCGCATAGATGCAGATGAACAGCCACTTCAATGGGAATTTGTCGGCCAGGAACCCGCCGGCAAGCTGGGCCAGCGCGCCAATGAAGAAGATGCAAGATGCGATGAACCCAGCGCCTTCAGCGTCACCAATCCAGTCGACCCGAGCTTGCAGGATCTTCGGAAGGCCGATTGTCATGCATTGGAAGACCAGCCCGGCACCGAGCGTCATAAGCGATAGTGCGCCCATGATTTGTAGGAATTTGCCCAAGCCTAGGGCGCGGACCATTTCGCCAAGGCCTTCTTTTTTCTTACTGTTCGCGGCGAGCAGTCTACGCGCTGCATTGGTTTCAGCAGCTAGCCGTCCAAACCGAAGGGCGAACCAGATGCCGAGGAATACGCTAAGCGCACCTGGAACCACATATGCCATACGCCAGCCGGCTACATAGATCATGAGTGCTGCGACGCCGCTGGCTAAGGCCATGCCATAGCTGCCGAATACGCCATTGACGCCCAACATCCGGCCGCTCTTTGATCCGGCGACGCGCATTACCATCGGAATGCCGACGGGATGGTAGATCGATGCGAACAACCCGATGCAGGTCAGTGCGAGGAACATTTGATCCGGTGTTTGCGCGAGGCCTGCGCCCATCGTCGAAAGGCCGATTCCAACCAAGAATACAGCGAACATGCCAATGTCAGACCATTTGTCGGCTAACCATCCAGCAAATGGCGCACCAAGGCCGAAGAGGACAAGTCCCAGCCACGCCAGGCGCACGCCCTCATTAAAGGACAATCCAAATTCGCGTTCTACTTCCAGCACAACAACGCTGAAAAGTAGAATGAACATGTGGTCGAAGGAATGGCCGACGCACAAAAATGGCATCGGACCGCGGGAGAAGGCGCGCATGTGCGGCTATCCTATGGAAGTGGCTATTGATTGCGCACAGTATAAGTCCCTGTCTCTTATACACATCTCCGAGCCCACGAGACCTCTCTACATCTCGT
>CAJXVF010000055.1 GCA_913060845.1 uncultured Alphaproteobacteria bacterium
CGAGATGTAGAGAGGTCTCGTGGGCTCGGAGATGTGTATAAGAGACAGGCCCAAACGTGGCTGGCTGAAGGCGAATTCAAGCCGAAGCGCCGTGTCCTCAATTGGCTGCAGCGCACGATTATCGACATCGACGGACGCCGTATTTCTGGCGCGCGCATTCAGCATCCAGCACTCGATAAAGACGGAAAACCAATGGGCGACGGTGCTACTGCGGACCTGGTCTTGGTTGCCAAAGAGACGCCGGATCAAGAGAAATACAGCCTCGGCGCTGCCATTCCGGACGGCTATAAGCCAAAGCCGGACCACGAGCTTTCGGCAATTGCGCGCATTCCGGACTTCCTGATTCTGGAAGACGTAAAGCCCGCTGGTGAAGTGGACATGGTCGGCGCTTCCACCACCCTGTACGAGACCTATGATGGTATTCGGATGACGTTTACCTCCAAACAGCAGGCAGACGGCAAGATTTGGACGGTAATTGACGTTACTGCTGCAGAGCGCTGGCAGGGCCTCGATGCGTTCCTTGAAGCCCACAAAGGCAAAGACTCAGAAGACGGTCGCATCGCCAACGAATTCAAGGCGCCAGAAGACGTCGCTGCTGAAATCAAGACTTGGTCTGCCGCGACAGACGGGTGGGCTTACAACCTCACCGACTACAAATCCAAACGCCTGACAGCCCGCACGCCAGACGTGATTGCAGCCCCTGACGCCAAGCAAGGTCAACCGAAGCAGTAGCGACAGCGCGGAGACGGATTGCTAGGCTTTGCTCCTGAACCTTGGGAGCAAAGCTTATGCATGTCGGTGTCGCGTTGTTTTTTACAGCGGAGTCAATCCGTGCGGCTGATTTAGGGCTGGCGTTGGAAGAGCGCGGGTTTGAATCGCTTTGGGCGCCGGAGCATTCGCACATTCCGCTCTCGCGCGGGTCTGAATGGCCGCAGGGTGGGGAGTTGCCCCGGAAATACTTCCAGGTCATGGACCCGTTCGTCACGCTGACTGCAGCGGCGACAGTTACGATGCGGCTCAAGCTCGCAACCGGCATTTGCCTCGTGCCGCAGCGGGATGTGTTTCAAACGGCAAAGTCCGTCGCAACACTGGACCTGATGTCCGAAGGGCGATTTCTGTTTGGCATAGGGGCCGGGTGGAACGCGGATGAGATGGCGAACCATGGCGTCGAATACAAAACCCGCATGAAGCTGATGCGTGAAAAGACCGAGGCCATGCGCGCCATCTGGACGGATGAGACGCCGGAATATAGTGGCGACATGGTGGAGTTCGGCCCGATGCAAACGTGGCCTAAACCGGCCCAAGCTGGCGGACCGCCGGTTTACGTGGGTGGCGCATTTCCTTACGGCGCCCGGCGCGCGCTTCGATATGGCGATGCATGGCTGCCGCACTGCAGGCGTCCGCACTATCACATCCTGGATATGATGCCCGAGTATCGCGCCATGGCGAAAGAGGCTGGCCGCGATATTCCTGTCACGGTGTTTGGCGGGGAGCCGGAGCCAGACATGCTCAAACGCTACGAAGATGCAGGCATTGAACGGGTTGTCGTCAACCTCGACCCAATGGACCGGGACAGCAGCCTAGCTAAGCTGGATAAATGGGTTAAGGCAGGCATTTTGGAGAGAACCTAGCGCGCGCAAAGATAGATATTCATCGCCGCTTAAGATTATCGCGCGATGTTGGGTACGCGCATTCAAGCGTCCCAAAATCCGTGATTGATATGCAAAATCGGCACAATCAGCCCGCTAACGATGGCCATGACATGCTGCATTCCGGGCAACCCGATATGCAGGAACGCTATCAATTTATTGGCTTGGCTGAGAGCGATCTCCTTGAGTTGCAGGCCTTCTGGCCACCGCTTGAAGCTGCGTTGCCGGAAGTGCTTGACGCCTTCATTGCCCATTCAATGAGCGTACCAACCGCTGCGCGGCATATGCGCGGTAATGAAGACAAGTTTCGCAAGAGCCAAGCGAAGCATTGGCGGGCGATGTTCACAGGCGGCTTTGATGCAAGTTATTTCAGCACTGCCGTGAAAATCGGACGCGCCCGTTACCAGAGCGGAATGGAGCCGCGTTGGTTCATTGGCAGTTATGCGACTTTTCTGAACTTGATTGGCGGCGTGGCGATGCGGAAGTACCGCCGCAAGCCCGCGCGCCTTAAAGCAGTATCAGAGGCTGTTCAGAAAGCTTTGATCTTGGATATGGATGTTGCGATGTCCATTTATTATGAGGAAGCTGCGTCTGAACAGAATGCATTGGTCCGCGAGCTTTCTGCAGAAATGTCTTCCGGGTTGGGTGGGCTCGTCCATGAAATTATGGGGCAAACGACAAAGCTTGATCATGCAGCCCGAGCCGCAGCCGACGCTGCACAGGCAACCGAAGGCCTCTCAACCGAAGTCGCTAGTGCAACCGTTCAAACATCCGAAAATGTGAACTCTGCTGCAGCTGCCGGCGAAGAGCTGGCCTTTGCCATCCAGGAAATTAGTTCCCAAGCAGTTCGCTCGGAGCTAATTGTGCGTGAGGCGATGGATAAGGCGACCGCCACACAGGAAACCGTTCAAAGCTTAGCGCTATCGGCGCAGAAGATTGGCGAAGTGGTCAAGCTGATCAGCGGGATCGCGGCACAGACCAATCTGCTGGCTCTAAATGCCACAATTGAGG
Source organism: uncultured Alphaproteobacteria bacterium (assembly GCA_913060845.1). Taxonomy (GTDB): domain Bacteria; phylum Pseudomonadota; class Alphaproteobacteria; order Bin95; family Bin95; genus VMCJ01. The sequence continues at coordinate 2,661 of CAJXVF010000055.1, forward strand.
CGGCGCGAGCAGGGGAGGCTGGACGCGGGTTTGCAGTCGTTGCAGCTGAAGTGATGGCGCTGGCTGCGCAAACGGCTGGCGCGACTGAAGAAATTTCCCGCCAAATTATTGAAATTCAAGGCGTGTCTGAACAAGCTGGCGGTGCGATCTCCAGCATTGGCGACACGATTGCGAGCGTAAATGAGGCGACGACCTGCATCGCCGCTAGTATTGAAGAACAGACCGTCACAGCGCGCGGGATTTCTGAAAGCATGCATGAGGCGTCAAAGGGGGCAGCGAGCGTTGCCGAAAACTGCGCCGCAGTAAATGAACGCGCCAGCGTTACAGGCGAAGCGTCTGAGCTGATCCTTAAAACGGCGGACGATCTGCGTGATGTCGGCACGCGCCTATATGCAGGCATTGATGAGTTCATGAAGAACCTGGACGCAGCATAACCGATATCCGCTAGGTTGCCCTTGCCACATGGCGTCTGTTTGCCCATGTTCTGAAGAACACATCTCCAGCATTTCGGAAGTAAGCGGCAATGGAAATCATGACTGGCGACGGCGGAGCCCAACCGGCAGACGGCGCGAGCCCCTATATCAAAGACAGTGGCGTCGAAACGTTCATGGCGGACGTGATCGAAGCATCTATGGAAGTCCCGGTAATTGTGGATTTTTGGGCGCCTTGGTGCGGCCCTTGCAAACAGCTGACGCCGATCCTGGAGAAGGTGGTGAACGCCGCCCAGGGCAAGGTCAAACTTGTCAAGATCAATATCGACGAGAACCAGCAGATCGCGCAGCAGATGCAGATCCAGTCGATCCCGATGGTCTATGGCTTCAAGCAAGGCCGCCCTGCTGATGGTTTCCAGGGCGCTCTCCCGGAAAGCCAAGTGAGGACGTTCGTTGAAAAGCTTGTTGGCAGTGAAGTGAAAAGCCCGATTGAGGAAGCTGTTGAGCAGGCGCTCGCAGCGATCGAGGCCGATGACTTTGAGACGGCGGGCGCAATTCTGGCCCAGGTGCTTCAGCATGAGCCGGAAAATCCTTTCGCCCTGGCCGGTCTGGCACGGGTTGCGCTAGCGGATGGCGATCTTGAGAACGCAGCCGCATTTGTGGAGCGTATTGCAGAAGCCGACCGCAGCGATCCGTTCGTTGCAGGTGCGATTTCCGCAGTGGACTTGGCAGGACAGACGGCTGGTGCAGATACGTCAGAGATCGAAGCGCTCCTTGCCGCTGCTGATGCTGATCCGAAGAACTACCAGGCGCGATTTGATCTTGGCATGGCTTACTTCGCGGCAGACCAGCGGGAAGAAGCTGGGCAAGCTATGCTCGACATCATCGCAGCAGACCGGACTTGGAACGAAGAAGGTGCGCGCACGCAGCTTCTGAAATTCTTTGAAGCCTGGGGGTCTATGGATGATGCATCCAAGGCTGCGCGGCGCGGCCTTTCCTCCATCCTGTTCTCCTGATCCTTCGCGGAGCCAGCGGCAATGACGAATGATCCTTTGGCGCTCGCCCTGCCGGCGATAACGCCAGTATTTCCGCTGACCGGTGTTCTGCTACTGCCGCGCGCGCGCTTGCCGCTGCAGATATTTGAGCCGCGTTACAAAGCGATGATGCAGGATGTGATGCTGTTAGATCAGGTGATCGCGATGGTCCAGCCCCGTGACCCAGAAAGCGTGGGTGACGTGCCGGAACTATATGATGTCGCTTGTCTTGGTCGGATCATTGAGCATGAAGAGCTGGATGATGGCCGTTGGACCCTCACGCTGGAAGGCGTCATCCGTCTACGTATTCAGGAAGAGATTGCGGAGAAGGATGGCTATCGCCGGGTTCGCGCCGACTATTCTGATTTTTCGGAAGACATCACGAAAGCCTTAGAGACGGACCTTGATCGCGACCGGTTGCTGGCTGCACTCGGCGGGTACTTGAAAACACAAGGCCTTGGCGCGGATGAAGATGCCATTGGCCAACTGCCCGATGAGCCGCTTGTGAATGCGCTCGCTATGGCATGCCCATTCCTTCCAGCGGAAAAGCAGGCGCTCTTGGAAGCCCCGAGCTTTACGGCACGGGCAGAATTGCTCGAAGCGCTGATGCAGCTTGCCATTGTGCCAAATGCGGCAAATGACGACGAGCCGCTGACGGTCAACTGACCGGGCTTGCTAAGTGGGCACCGACTAAGGGGATAAACCAATGGGTTATGAACATATCGTGGTAGAGCGGGATGGACCCGTTGCACTGCTGACATTCAATCGGCCCGACCGGCTAAACGCATTCCACAATCCGCTGATGCACGAGACCTTGGATGCTGTAGCAGCATTGGATGAAGACCCTGCTGTCCGCGCCATTGTGGTGAACGGCGCAGGCCGGGCGTTCTCTGCCGGGTTTGATCTCAAGGCGGCTGCCGAAAATCCAAAATCAGATATCGAAGATTGGGAGCGGCAAATGCAGCTCCAGTTCGATTTTATTATGCAGTTCTGGCACGCCAAAACGCCGACGCTTTCTGCCATCCATGGCTACTGCTTGGCTGGTGCATTTGAAGTGATGCTCGCAACGGATATCACGATTGCGGAGCCTGGAACTAAGCTTGGCGAACCCGAAGTTCGTTTTGGCACCGGCATCGTCGCAATGTTGCTACCTTGGGTGACAGGGCCGAAGCAGGCGAAGGAAATTCTGCTGACGGGTGAGGATAAGCTGGATGCGGCTGAAGCCGTAACTATGGGCATTATCAATCGCGTAGCGCCTGAGGGTGAGGCATTGCCTGCGACACTGGCTAAAGCGCGGATGATTGCAAGTGCGTCTGAACGCTCTGTCACGCTAACGAAGCGCGCGATTAATCAGACCTATCAGGCAATGGGCATCGACGCCGCACTGCGCACCGGGTTGGATATTGATGTGCTGCTAAACGCTGGCGGCGGCCCGGAGAAACGTGAGTTCGCACGTATCCGGGATGAGCAAGGCCTGAGGGCCGCATTGGCGTGGCGTGATGCGCGGTTCAAAGACGTCTAATCGGTGACTACGTTAGGTTGACCAAGCTGGCGTCGGCGCAAGCTCTGGCCATGCAGCCGGGCGCGCGGCTTTGGCGGCGGCTTCAGTCTCCGGCAGGCTCGCATCCCAATCTTGGCCAGCAATGCGCATGCCTGTGAAATCCTTGGGCGCACGGCTCGCCATCCAGCGGATCGGCGGTCCCATTACGCCGGGCTTCAACATTTTGTCGCGTGGAATGCCGGACGCAGGGGAAACAAACGGTGTGTCCGTGGCACCGCCGGGCACCAACACATTCACCGCAACACCATCCGCTGCAAATTGCTTGGCCCAGATGGCTGTCATGCTTTCCAGCGCTGCTTTGGTAGGGCCGTAAGGGGCCACGCGATGCATGGTGAAATAGCTGGTCGTCACCATCACGATCTGGCCGCGCGGGCTTTGCTTGAGATGCGGCATGGCGGCCCGGCTCATGGCGAGCGGTCCTCGCACGTTCACGCGGAAGAAATTGTCCCAAATTTCGTCGGTGAGTTCGTCTAGGTCTGGCAGGCGCGTTTCCCCATCTGCCCGAAGCGACCCCATGCCGATGCCAGCATTGTTGATCAAAATGTCCAACCGTCCCGTCGCATCTACAGCAGCCTGCACGGCAGCGGCGCAACTGGCGGTGTCGGCGACATCGGATTGAAATGTGTGGATGTCTCCGCCCATATCAGCCTTCAGGCGCTCTAGTGCGGCAGGATCACGGTCTGCTGCGACGCAGGTTACGCCGTCTTGGCGGAGGGCATCGATCATGGCGCGGGCAAGGCCACCAGCGCCGCCGGTGATGAGCGCAGTTAAGGGAGCAGATGTCATGGGAACAGTCCTACAGATTAAACAGATCAACACCCGCGGTTACCGTGCGAACGCGGTAGAGGCTGTTAGATAAAGCGAACGACGGTCCCCGTCGCCCGAGGTGAAATTGGCAGTGACTTCGGGCATGCGAATACGGCCAAGCGGCGTCGCATCCGGTGCAAATACATGCACACCACCGGGGCCGGTGCAGAAGATATTGCCAGATGCATCCAACTTCATGCCGTCTGGCGCACCTTGGCCATCGCCCGCAGGTGCTGCCCACACATCGCCGCCAGATACAGTGCCGTCGCTACCCACATCAAAGAGACGGATGTGGCCGTTATCAGTGTCGTTCACGAATAGCTGTGTCTGATCCAGATTGAAGCAGAGCCCGTTCGGTTGGCCGAAATCATCCGCGATCAAATGCAACTCACCATCGGGTGCGATCCGATAGACGCCTTGGAAATCCAGGTCCTGATCGCGCAGAACGCCGAAGCCCTCCATCCGGCCATATGTCGGGTCCGTAAACCATATGGATCCGTCGCTGCCGACAATAATATCATTTGGGCTGTTTAGCTCTTTGCCTTGCCAATGGCTGGCAAGCACGGTGATGGTGCCGTCTGCTTCCGTGCGCGTGACGCTGCTGCTGGCATGCTCGCATGTCAGCATCCGCCCAGCTTGATCATGAGCATTGCCGTTTGCCTTATTGCAGGGCTGACGGAAGGTTTCGACGCCTCCTGCAGCACTCCACCTGCGCATGATATCGCCTGGCATATCGCTGAATGTCAGGTGTTGCGCTTGGGGATGCCAGATTGGGCCTTCGGTGAAAATGAAGCCGGTTGCGACCTGCTCCAAGGCTGCATCAGCCGCAACGACATCCGTCATGCGCGGATCAAAAATATCGACTGTGGTCATCCTGTCGCCCTCTCTCGAATTCATGGTTATGATTGGAGCAGGCATCACACCAGATGAAAAGAGCGCCCAATGCCAGATGACGGAATTATGCACGGCTCCCATTGGGGCGCTTTCAGAGCAAATGTCAAAGATGGCCGTGTTGTCGGCGTGACACCGTTCGAGGATGACAAAGATCCATCGCAAATTCTGGATGCCATTCCAGAGATGCTTTATGGCCCAACCCGCATTGCGGAGCCGCATATGCGGAAGTCCGTGGCAGAGCATGGTCCGGGCGCTAATCCAGAAGGCCGGGGTGCGGAGCCATTTGTGCCAGTCTCCTGGGATCAGGCGTTGGACGTTGTCGCAGCAGAATTGCGGCGCGTTAAAGCAGACCACGGTAATGAGGCGATCTTCGGCGGCTCATATGGCTGGTCATCTGCAGGTCGCTTCCATCACGCCAAAACGCAAATGCAGCGTTTCATGAACCTGTTTGGCGGGTTCACAGGCCAATTGCACAATTACAGCTACGCAGCGGCCTTGGCCGTGTTGCCGCATATCTTGGGCTCGTCCGAGGCGTCCCAAGGCCCGGTCAGTGATTGGGATGGCTTGCTGCGGGAAAGCAAATTCATCCTCTGCTTCGGCGGCATGCCGCTGAAGAATGCGCAAGTCGATTCAGGCGGCGGTGGTTCGCACACCATGGCCGACTTCCTGAAGCGCGCCGAAGACCAAGGCATTCGCTTCGTCAACGTATCCCCGGTCCGTGAAGATTTAGAAGGCGTCCCTAGTGCCGATTGGATTCCGATCCACCCAGGCACCGACACTGCTATGATCTTGGCGATGGCCCATGTGATCGCGAGCGAAGGTAAGGCCGATCGGTCTTTCCTCGATACATATTGCGTTGGTTATGAGCGCTTCCTCGCCCATGTCATGGGGGAAGATGGCAGCCAGGCTAAGACGCCAGATTGGGCGGCGGATATTACTGGTGTTCCGGCAGATACAATTCGCGCCCTGGCTTTAGCTTTGGTCGAAACGCGCAGCTATATCAACATGGCCTGGGGCATCCAGCGTGCCGATTATGGCGAATTGCCGTTCTGGGCTGTTGTTAGCTTGGCCGCGATGGTCGGCCAGATCGGCCAGATGGGCGGCGGGTTCGGCTTCGGTATGGGCAGTGTCAACGGAATGGGTAACCCGCGTGAGCGCACGCCCTCACCAACATTGCCTGCAGGCATCAACCGGTCTGATAGCTGGATTCCAGTGGCGCGGATCGCAGACATGTTGCTGCATCCGGGTGAAACCTATGACTTCAACGGCGAAGAGCGTGTCTATCCAGACACACGGCTAATTTATTGGTGCGGCGGCAATCCATTCCATCATCACCAGGACCTCAATCGGCTGGTCGAAGCGTGGCGTCGGCCTGAAACGGTTATCGTTCAGGACATCTGGTGGACCGCGACCGCCCGCCACGCAGACATCGCACTCCCCGCAACAACGACACTGGAACGGAACGACATCGGTTCCGGCGGCCGTGATCCCTACATCATCGCCATGCACAAAGCGGCAGAGCCAGTGGCAGACTCCCGTTCTGACCATGACATTTTTACCGGGTTGTCAGACCGCATGGGCTTCAAAGAGGCTTTTACAGAAGGCCGGACGGAACGGGAATGGCTGGAGCATATCTACAATGTCTCCCGCCAACTGGCGTCGCGTCGCGGTGTTGAGATGCCCGGCTTCGATCAGTTCTGGGAGAATGGTCACTTTAAGGTGCCGAAGCCCGCTGAGCCTTTCGTGATGCTGGGCGAGTACCGTGCCGACCCGGACGAACGCTCACTCAATACCCCTTCCGGTAAGATCGAGCTGTTCTCAGAGCGTGTCGCCGGGTTTGGATATGATGATTGCCCAGGCTATGCCGCATGGCGCGAGCCTAAGGAATATCTGGGCTCGGCTGCCGCAGCAAAATATCCTGTCTCTTATACACATCTCCGAGCCCACGAGACCTCTCTACATC
>CAJXVF010000056.1 GCA_913060845.1 uncultured Alphaproteobacteria bacterium
GAGATGTAGAGAGGTCTCGTGGGCTCGGAGATGTGTATAAGAGACAGCCTGTAATCCTAGTGCTCGATCACTATGACCGCGCGATCAGAGCGGGCCGGGTCGCCTCCTTGCGCGACGTCCAGCGCGTCCTGGACGAATTGAAGGCCATCCCCGAACGAGCCGGGCCGATTGCGGCAGCCGAAGCCCGGAAGGCCATCGCGCGGCTCATCGAGGAGGCATCCGACAAGATCGCCCGGGCCTCGGCGCAGAAATCGATCACGACAGCCGATCGCATCTCCCGACGGCAACTTATTGTCGCGGCCGTTGTCGGCGCACTCAGTGCCGCCTGTCTCGCGGCTGCCGCAGCTTGGGGAACGTATGTCGTCCTCGACGCGCGCGGTATCTGCGCGGAGCCGCCCGGTCGGGCCCGGGATGGCTCCATCGTGTGCTTCGTTCAGCGGTAATGGGCTGATCTCCTTCTCCGCCGGATGGCGTCGGCGGGATCAGCTGTGGGCGTTAGGGGGGAAGGTGTGCGTTAGGGATTTTCAGGGCGGGGTCATAAAAACGAAAGAGGACTAAATTGGGGTTGAGCAGGCATGGCACGCGCAGGAGACGGAAAGCAGAGGTCAAACCGCCGGAGGCGGCACAACCTCCTTCAGCAGCGGGTGGACGATGAAGAACTGGCCGGGTTCATCGAGCGCGCGCACAAGGCAGGGTTCCAGGACCATCGTGATTATCACGGCGCTCTGATCTCCGGCGATGTGGAATTTGACCGCCGAGAGCGCCATGATCTCCTGCGCATCCATGGTGAGCTGGGAAAGCAGGGCTCGAACCTGAACCAGCTCGCATATGCCGTAAACGCGGGACGCCTCACCGCGGTGTCGGCTGACGATCTTCGCGTAATCGATCAGACGCGCATCGCGGTTGAGACCGCCACCGCGCTGATCCGGGCCCTGCTGGCATGATCGGCGAGGCCATCAAGAAAGAAGGGGAAAAAGGGTCCGGTGGCGGCGCAGATGCCTTCAAGCCCGGCGTGGCATATGTCTGCGGCAAGGCCACGCGGGTCGCACTGCGCAACCTCGCCTCGCGCGACTGGCAGAACGCGGCTGGGGACATGCGCCTCACGTCAGAGCTGAACAGCAGAGTCCGGAAACCATATTACCATTTGGTCCTCAGTTGGCATGAGCTGGAGCAGCCGACGGATGACCAGATGGTCGCGGCGGCCGACCATATGATCCGAAGCCTCGGGCTGGAGGAACATCAGATCGTCATCGGGACACATCACGACACGATGCGGCGGCATGTGCATCTGGTTTGCAACACGGTTCACCCCATCACCGGAAAGGTCTGGTCGAAATCGAACGATCATCTCCGCATCGAGAAGGCCTGCCGGGAAATCGAGCTGGCACAAGGCTGGTCACATGATCGGGGCCGGTGCGCGTTCGATGTGTCAGCGGATGGCACGGTCGAGTTGAAACCCAACCCAGCGGCCTGGGACAAGAAGAAAGCGGACCGGGACGCCGGGAAGAGACCCAAAACCTCCGGCGCGCGCAAGTTTGAGAAATCGATCGGAATCGAAACCTTCGAACATGGCATTCCCGCAGCCCTGAAGGCCCGGTTTGCAGAGGCCGTTGCCTCCGCGCGGGACTGGCAGGGCCTTCACGCGGCCCTCGGAGAGCTTGGGCTATGCTATTACAAGGCCGGGTCCGGTGCGCGGGTCGGCATCCTAGGCAGCACCGAATTCGCAAAAGCGTCAGCGTTCGGATCGAAGTTTTCCATCCGTAAGATGGTGGCCGCCCTTGGGGCATATAAAGATCCGGAAGGCGCATACGTCAATGATCTCAAAGAGGATCACAAGGGCATCGAAAGCATATCCGGGGTGGTCTGGGAAGAGGACCGCAAAGCGACCGCATCATCGGCGTTCAAGCTGACCCTCTTGCGCCGCATCTACTGCGACCTTCATCTCGATCCCGCCGTGTCTAACGCGATCCGCTTTGTCGATCTGCAGGATGTACCGCCTCAGATCACGTTCCGGGATAACGCGACGCTTGTCGATCATGGCGACCGCCTGACGACATCACGCAGCACCTACGAGACGCGCGCGGCCATGATCGCGATCGCAAAAGCCAAGGGGTGGTCCTCGGTGAAGTTCACCGGTTCACCTGACTTCGTGCGTCTTGCGTCTCTCGAGGCCGCCCGTGCGGGTCTCCCCGTGCATGGTGCCCCGCAGGACATTCAGACGCAGTGTGATGCGATCCTCGAACGGCTGGAGCGCCAACAGCGCCGGATCGAGGCCGAGGCCCGGGCGGGGCAGCAAGCGGCCCATGATGCCACTGTAGACCGCGAGCAGGGGATCCGGGTGAATGACGCGGAACGGGCAGAGGCCGCAGCCCGGGTCGATGTCAGGACCGCCGAGGTCAGAGCCGTGATCGATGCCATCGGCCCCGGGCGTGATCCCGTCCGGACGGCCTTGCGGACTGTGGCGCGCCAGGAAGAGAAGCGGATCAAAGCAGAGCTGCCGGATCGCCGGAGCGTCTCGAACCCGCAAGCCGCCCCGGACGCGGATCGCCGAGGCAGCAGCACACATCGTCGGATCGCAAGAGCGGTCAAAGAGAACGATCATCACGAGTTGGACCGGATGCGGACGGTCCACATCGACGAGATCGCCTCGCGCGGTGGCTGGTCCTATGACCCCAAACACAAGGACGGGCATAACGACCCGCAGGGCCGGGATCGCCGGACCTATGTGCGCGCTGGCGAGACAATCAAGGCGACGCGGAAAGGGTCGCTCTGGGTCTGGACGAATAACAAGACGGGCGCATCCGGATCGGTCATCGATCTTTGGCTATCCGACAATGCGGGATCGACACTTGGCGATGCGCGCAAGGCGTTCCGCGAGATCATGGGCACTGACACACCGATGCTCGTGCCCCCAGCAGCGCCGCGCCTGGGCGACACCCCTCAAGACCACACCGAGGCCCGGCGCCGATGGGAGGAAGCACCTTATATCGACGATCACCGGACCTACGCAGAGGATCGGGGCATCTCGAAAGCGACCCTGCACCGTTTCCGGGACGATGTGCGCTGTGGCGCTTTTGGCGGCATATACTTCGCGCATCGCAACCCAGAGACCGACGATATCGTAGGGTTCGAACAGCGGTGGGAGAAGGATGGTCAGAAGAACGCTGCGCGCTTTGCCAAAGGCGGCCTGAAGACCGTCTCGGTCCTCGGCAATCCGAAAACCGCGACACGCATGGTGATCTTTGAAGGTGGTCTGGACGCCCTCGCACTTGCAGAATTTGAGGACCGGCACGACACGATCTACGTCAGCACAGGCGGCGGGTTCGGGCCAAAGACGGAGGCCGCCCTTCTCAAGATCGCTGAGGGCCGACTGGTGCTATCAGGCTTCGATAATGATGCGGCAGGGGAAGCACTTCACAGGTGGCTCACCGGGCTCCTGCCCCGCGCCACGCGTCTTGCGCCGCCATCGCAGGTCGAGGGCGCAATGAACGTGAAGCCCTGCAAGGACTGGCTCGATGTGCTCAACGCCTCCAAGGTTGCCGCTTCGCAAACCATGTCACCGAGCAACCTTGCGGCTCACAGTGAAAGTGCGGGCCTTGCCGAGCAGTTGGTGCAGGCACCGCATTTGCGTGAACCCGAGATGCCGGAATTTGGCTGACCTAACAAGCGCTGCAGCGCGACAAACAGAGATGAGGTCGCGTCAGATCCCATCGTCGCCACAAAAGTGATCACAGCGCTTCTTAAAATGAAGAAAAGAAGAGGACGTCAGGGCCTTGTGATACAATCCTGCCCCCTACCGGAATCTGCCCCTAAGCGGTGGCTTTAAGTATCTGTGGTTACTTTTTATACCTTGAAAGCCTCTTTCTTCTTTCTTCTTTCTTCTTTCTTCTGAGGAGATTTTAACATTTTGAATAAAGGGCTTACGGAGCTAAACCGTAGTTTTCGCCATGCTGACCCGTAGTTTTCGCCATGCTGACCCGTAGTTTTCGCCATGGTGGACTTGCATTGGTTCATCCCGTAGTTACACCATAACGTAGCAACGATTTTGGGATTCTACGCGTAATGAAAAAGAGCATACTGGACCTGACGCCACTAGCTGGTGAGATGCTGAAACCCAAAGAACTAATAGAACTCAGGAACACTGGGGCGCTCACGCTGCAAGATCGACGCGTATTCAACAAGCTTATTGAAAATGCGTGGGGCAAGAACCTTGGACGTGCTGGGCATTGGTTTGAGATCAAGACAGCAGAACTCCGGGACGCCACAGACCGAAACAAGCGGTTAGGCGACAGTATTGATCGGCTGATGCAAACGATCTGTCTGGTGGCTGATGAGGAAAATGGACTCGAAACACGGACGCCACTACTGTCGTCGAACAAGCTAGAGACCACCAAAAACGATGGAACCTTCCGCTACAGACTGACGGAAGAGCTTGCTGAGCTGCTCAAGGATTCCACCATCTTTGCCAAACTAGACCTGGAAGTAATGAAATCGTTCAGGTCCAAATATGCCTTCAGCCTTTACGAGGCCATCGCCAGACGCATCAGGATGAGACGGTTCACAGAAAATTTGACCATGGATGACATTAGGAATGTGCTGGGGGTCGAAGAAGGGAAGTTGGATACATACAGCAACCTCCTAAAGTTCGCCATCCAACCAGCCTTGGAGGAGGTCAACGCCATCACGCCATATCAGGTCACGATACTATCAAAGAAGAAGGGCCGAAAGGTTGAGAGCTTCATAATGGGATGGTCAGTCAAGGATACGGACGGGATGAAGCAGGCATACAAAGAGCTACAACAGCCAAAGGTGGGTAGACGTGCAAGGGTGGACGGTAAAACAGATACGATAACGACAATTTCAACAGATGAGGTCACAGAATGAAGAAGATACTAGCAGCGATTACTGTAGCAGCCACCCTGATAAGCTCAGGTGCATCAGCCTTCGATGCCGAGCACGTAAAGCAACTTATAGAGACTGGAAATTGTGCTGGTTGTGACTTTATCAGGGGTAATCTGAGCCGTGCTAATATGAAGGGTGCTGACCTGAGCGGTGCTAGCCTTAAGGGTGCTAACCTGAGGGCTTCAGACATGACAGAAGTTAATCTGAATGATTCAGACCTGACAGGTGCAGACCTGAGTGGTGCAGACCTGACAGATGCGGACCTTACATTTTCAATTATGAATGGCGCTATTCTCTGCAATACCACAATGCCAAATGGCGAGGTCATATACAGTGGTTGCTAACGCAGTTGTCATAGGGTGACGTTCATGGGTAACTGGGCTAACGTAAGCAGGTAACATGGTGCTAACGGGGGTCACATGCCTTACTCAATGTCAAAAGCAGCTAAGGTCGCAGGCGTCAGTAAGACCACCATGCACAAGTGGGTGAAGTCAGGCAAGGTAACATCTACCAAGCTGGATGATGGTACGTACAGCATTGATGAGAGTGAACTTAGTCGTGTTATCCAAAGCCGTAAGCAGGTTCTGTCAACCACCGTTATCCCAGACGTAAACAAGGGTAACCCCAGCCCTAAACCAACACCACTAGGTTTAAGTATTTACAGAACAAATACCATAAATGAGATAAAATATGCTGCTGCGTTAGAGGCCGTTACCCATGAACGTCAACTATTGCGTGAACAGGTGAACGAGTTACGGCAGAGGGCAGATGCAGCAGAAGCACGGTCAGAGGCAGCGGCTGAAAGATATCACGACAGTATCAAGACCATGACACGCCTACTTGAAGACAAGAGAGAGCCACAGCAGCGCAAGAAGTTCCTTGGTATCTTCTAATTGCCAGCCGTTCACTGGTTAACGTAAGTGGATAACGGGGGTGACGTAAGCGGGTCTGGTAAATATGTGGTGTAGCAAATCGTTACCATGTTAAGCTGTGCCACCTGAAATTCACACGAACGGAAATAATATGACCTCGATTGTTAGCAACTTGGCAAAAGCCCTTGCACCTATAGCTTTCGTAGCCGCTCTATCTGGGCCAGCGTTGGCGGCACCTTTGCAACTCAATCCTACCGGAGAACGTCCATGACCACCCAGAAAGCCGCGCCGGCTTCGCCTGAGCTGCGCAGCGCTACACTCAGCCCGCGCTACTGTCGGAATTATACCACGCCCCGGGGCACTACCCATCGGTTCGCTTCATATAGGTGAACGCTTTACCAAGAAAGCCGACCGAAACGTCGGCCAGAAAGAAAATTATGTCTCGTGATCGCGTTATTGTCTCTTTATCTACCATTCCTCCACGTTTTGGAAAGCTGCGGCCCGTCTTACATAGTCTATTAAATCAGTCCCACCCAGCAGATGAGATCCGGCTCTATATTCCCAAAATATATAAGCGGTTTGGTGCATATAATCTTGACCAATTGACCATCCCCGAGGGCGTTACAGTAAAAATAGTTGAAACTGATATGGGGCCGGCAACTAAAATTTTACCGTGCATCCGCGATCACCGGGGACAGGATGTGGTGCTTGTCTATTGCGACGATGACAGACTTTATGCGCGTACGTGGCTGGCGGCACTGGTACAAGAACTTCAGCAACGCCCAAATCACGCGATCACAGCATCTGGGGCAGACCTTTCAAGAACTTATCAGATTGAGTGCGACACTCAAATGCAACAGCCGCGAGCGATTCGTAAACGCGTCAAATATGATCGAAATTATTTAGGTCAGCGTATGATGCAATTTGCGCGCCGCACCCTTGGAATCCATGCGCCAAAACCACATCGGTATCTTTATGAATCGGGCGGTTATGTTGATTTTGCCATGGGGGTTGGAGGCGTGGCACTGCGTCCGTCTGATATGCCCGAGATTGCCTTTAACATACCAGATGTAGCATGGCCTGTTGATGACATCTGGCTTTCAGGATGTCTTGCGATCAACGGCGTTCGTATCTGGGCGAGCGACAAAGCCCTCATGCCCACCCCAGCCGACAGCAGTGAAATAGAAGCACTTGTAGATGCAACCTTTGACGGGTTGGGCCGACACGAAAGTGATCGCACCTGCATAGCCTATTTACGCGCAACCTACGGAATTTGGTCCTGAAAAGGAGTTACCGTTAGCGTGTAAAACTCTGGCAACACCTCGTCAGGATGTTTAGCCACATTTGGCCGATCTAATAAATGCGGAAGCTGGGGAAGGGCTGTATCCACGATTTGTCGATCTCTGCGCAGTAGGGTCGCCTCAAAGACTGTAGAGAGCTGACCACTTGGTGATGCAACCAGAGGCAGGCTATTATTATGGTGTAGGTGGATAATATCAAAATGTGTCTGCAACCGTGCAAAGAGCGCTGATACCATATCGAAATGGGCGCGTTCATAGATGCGATCAAAATCATGCAGCTCAATAACCATCTGCCGAAACCGGGTCAGCGTATCGGTACTAACTGCCGCAAGAACATTATATTCAGCGCCTTCAATATCAATTTCTAAGAGAAGATCTCCGCTTCCAGTATCGGACTGGGCAATCCAATCCTCCAAAGAAATAAATTCACCTTCCGTTTGTGCGCCCAGGAATTTTGGCAAAAAGGTCATATTGGAGCGCATATCAGTCGGACTATCTACCGACGCATCCGCCATATGTACTGCAATACCGCGCTCTGCGAGGGCCAGGTCAAATTCAATTTCGTCAGACACCCCTGGCGAATAGCAGGCTACAATACCATCAAAATCATCGGCAAGTAGGTATCCCCCATCCTGATCGGAGCCAATCCGACACAGACTGTGTCCGGTGCTTGTCAAACAAATTGATCTGAGGAACGCTGTCACCTCATCTGCGGAAACCGCATCTGGCCGAGCGGCTTGCGCCGCAATCCGAGATTCCAGCTTTCGCTGATGTCGCATCAGCTTTCGCTGCCTATTCAATCTCGACAACTTGTCTATCATGCGTTCAATCTCCTCGTATTGATTTGGGCTGAAATATCCAAACGCTAATTGTAGGGACTTTTTGTCCTAATAGTGCCCAGAACCTTTTCGCAATGGTTTTTCTACTTTCTCACGTTGCTCGGCTTTGTTGATGGCGTGGATGTCGCCTCCCGACGGCATGCACGCTATGAACAAAGGCCCGCTGATTTAACCGACATTCCCCAAGTGGCCTGCCGTTTGACGGCAAGATCGCTTGATTGGGCCTGTTGAACAAGTGTTGGGTTCGTCCCAACAAAGGTACGCAATGCGACATGGCGTTCGCGGTATAATGTTGGCGTGATGGCATTTTTCCTGTTTTTGCCCCTCCCGTTTTGCTGCGCTGTTTATGCTGCCTTTTTCGGGGGCAGGATACCAAGGGTATCGCGGAGCTTTTCCTCGGAGAAGTCGTACTCGCCGAGCATGTTGATATGTGTCCATGACATGGGCGAATGAGAGGCGATCAAGCGTAGCAGGTTTGTCTGGCCTCGGTGTCTGGAGCCTTTTCAACCTGTCTGGTCAGGCAAACAATCATGCGCGTCAGAAATCAGGGATAATCCTATGTCGCATTTTGTACCTTTGTTGGGATAGACCCGATAGACGGCAATTGCTTGTACAAATCCAGAACGAGGCCTTCCGCTTCGGCAGGGACGGCTGCGCTGAGCCGTTCGATCTTCAGCGCGCCGTCTTTGATGCTGCCACCCGGAATGGTGCCCGCTTTGGCCGCTTGCGCCAGCCGCTTCAAGGCCCGTGCCATGCGGGCTTTGCGGTCGGCCAGCCAATCGGCCGGGTCAAACGGCACAACCAGTCTTGGCGTCGCCTGTGCTGTTGCGATTGGCACAAGGGCGTCTTTCAAATCAGCGTAGCGGCGGGACTGGGCCAGCCAAATGTCACCGGACAGGAAGGCTTCGCGCAGATGGAACATCACAGCCACCTCCCACAGCCGATGATCGCCGGGTTCCTGATCTTGAAGGTGGCGATGCCATTTGGAGCCACGGCGCAGGAAGGTCGTTGGCCGCGCCGTCACCGGATCGCCGCCGCCGATGACAAGCTGTGCTGCCCCGATCAAAGGTTCTGTCACGGGGGCGGCCTGCACATCAAGCATGCGCAACATGCGGGGCGCGTAGCGGCGAAACCGATAGTATCCCTGCCCAACATGGGCCAAAGCATCGGCGGCCATCGTGTTGGTAAGTTGGGCGGCGGTGGCAACCAACACCTCAAGAGCCTGCCAACCACAGGTCGCAGCAATTGCGCCCTCGAGAGCTGCAGTATCACCACGCGCTTCCAGCAAGGCAGCACCCAAACCTGAGAAGGCGCGTAACGTGCCGTGCAGCGATGTCTTGGCGTAGGCAATGCGGGCATCGCAGCGCGTTTTGGCCTCGTTCCAAGTTTTGCCGACGATGCGGTCATGTGTCTCAACGACCGTATCGTCGGCA
>CAJXVF010000057.1 GCA_913060845.1 uncultured Alphaproteobacteria bacterium
AGGGGCGATATTCCAATACATCAACGGGTTCTATAACCCGCGTCGGCGACATTCATCGCTGGGTGGGAAAAGCCCCTTGGCTTTCGAACGAAAGGCCGCCTAAATGAGCTGAGAGACCGGAACAAAAGTGTGACAAGACCACCATATTGAACTGTTGAAACGTGCCGGGTTTATCATCGCAAAACGCCAACAAAAATGGACCTATTGCTCCAGAGATGAAGCTGCGCTGACGGACTATGCTGAGTGGCTCAAATCATCCTTGAACATCAAGTCGATTTGAGAGCCGTCATTCGTGCGGTTTCCAGCCTACGCACGGAACCCACCCAAAACAGCGCCGCATGACCCCATGATTGCTTTGGCGGGCTTGATGCATGAGATTGTGAGATAATTTTTCAGGGGAATTATCGCATGATTATCTATGGATTGAGGACCTGTCCGGTTTGTCAAAGGGCGCAAAAGGCGTTGGAGGCAGATGGCAAGCAGGTTAGTTTTCGGGATGTCAGGGCTGAACCTCTGAGTGAGGCTGAATTGGCTGAACTGTATGCAGAGTTTGGCAATCGGCTGGTGGACCGGAAGACGAATGACTATCGGTCGCTGAACATCTGGCTGAAGAATGCTGAAGCAGAGGCGCAGATTGCCGCCCAGCCCAAGGTCATGGCGCGCCCGATCATTCGCGACCAGGAAACCCTGTATTTAGGCTGGGACGCGGAAGTAGAAAAAGCACTGCTTGCCTGAATTGCCTATCCATAGGCTAAACTATCGCCAGAAACCTTGAAACATCGGAGGTGCAGGTGATGGCTTTGCAGACCACAGCGACGGCAACCGTGAGCCGCACATACCCATTTTCAGTACGCCGACTATCTGATGTAGCCGGTGCAGAAATTTCCGGTGTGGATTTACGAGACCCGGTCTCAGCAGAGATGCGGGACGCAATTATGGCCGCGCTTGAAGAATTCCACGTCATAGCCTTCCGCGACCAGAACCTGACGAAGGACGAACAGCAAGCCTTCACGCTGAATTTTGGTGAGATCGAAGGCCATGTTGGCCGCCTAAATAGCGGTGAAAAGTACCCCATCGTCCATACGGTCACCAATCTTGATGAGAAGACGGGCCTGCCGACTGAAACGCCCACGACCCATGGCAACTATTTCTGGCATACGGATAAATCTTACCATGATGTGCCGTCCCTGTTGACGATGCTCCACGCGATCCAGACACCTCCTGAGGGCGGCGATACGCTCTTCGCGAACATGCTGATGGCTTATGAAGCTTTGTCTGATGCTGAAAAACAAGCGCTGGACGGCATGCGCGCCGTTCATTCCTGGGAAGCGAACCGCTTGAACACAGGGAATACGCCGGCCAGTGAAGAACAGAAGCGCGAGCGCCCACCGGTTAACCACCCTATTGTCCGCACCCATGAGAATGGCCGGAAATCCCTATATTTGGGCGTCCATATTGGGCATGTAGAAGGCATGGATTACGAAGCCGGGCGCGCCATGCTTGCTGACTTGCTGGACCGCGCCACGGCTGAGCCGTTTGTGTATCGGCACGCATGGAAGGTTGGCGACCTGACGCTTTGGGATAACTGCGTCCTCGTGCATCGCGCTGATCGCAACTATGAAATGACCGCCCACCCCCGCGTCCTACACCGCACGGCCGTTCTTGGCGTCGTGCCCGTTTAACGTGGGAGCTTGGCCGTAGGGACTATTTTCCGACAGGTGCCGGAACCATCATCGGCAAGCTCACCGTAGTCACAACGCCAGAACGGTTTTTTTGTTGATGGTCGGATGTGAACGGATATCGCTATGCTAAAAGGTCTGTAATCCTGTGCGTCACGCCATCCGAAAGATCGCTTAATGAGCCAGTCCCCCTTGCTGTTTTCGCCTCTAAAAATCCGTGGTGTTACTTTACCTAACCGCGTCGTGCTTTCGCCATTGTGCATGTACTCGGCTGAGAGCGGTGTTGCCACGGATTGGCAATTTGCGCATCTCTCAACCTTTGCTCGAGGCAATGTTGGATTGGTGTTCGCTGAGGCGACTGCAGTTGAGCCGCGCGGACGAATTACGCCGCGCTGCCTGGGTATCTGGACGGATGAACAAGCCGAAGCGCTGAAGCCAACCACACGGTTCATCGAGTCCATGGGGTCGGTTCCTGGGCTCCAAATAGCCCATGCTGGTCGCAAGGCATCGGCCAGCCCACCTTGGGATGGCGGCAAGCCGTTGCCACTTGGCGATACCACTTGGGGGGATCCATCATGGCAGGTCGTCGGCCCATCGGCGGTTCCTTTGAATGATGGCTGGCAGACACCTGATGCGCTTAGCGAGGCTGAAATTGCCGATTTGGTCACAGCGTTTGCTGATGCCGCTCGCCGTGCGGTCGTTGCCGGTTTCAAGGTGTTGGAGATTCATGGTGCCCATGGCTACCTGATCCACAGTTTCCTTTCGCCGCTAAGCAATCAACGCAATGACGGATATGGCGGGGACCGGGCAGGGCGCATGCGTTTTGCCCTGGAGGTGACTGAAGCAGTGCGCGCGGCCTGGCCCGAGGACTTACCACTGTTCTTCCGTATCTCCGCCGTCGACGGCAAAGGATGGGAGATGGAGGACTCCGTGGTGCTTTCGCGTGAACTAAAAGCGCGCGGCGTCGATGTGGTTGACTGTTCTGCGGGCGGTATTACCGGCGCACCGGCTTTCCGGGCTAAGGATGATGGCAGCCCGGCAGCATCTGGCGACCGTCCACCTGGCTTCCAGGTACCATACGCGGAGCAGGTGCGCGAAGAGGCTGATATGAAGACCATGGCGATCGGTCGTATCATTGAGGCTCAACAGGCTGAAGATATTTTGCAGGAAGGCCGCGCTGACCTGATCGGGATTGGCCGTGAGTTGATGTACGATCCGTTCTGGGCCTTGCGTGCCGCTGAAACCCTGGATCCGGATAATGCGCAAGCCGGTTGGCCGGATCAATATCGCTGGGCAATCGTTCGCCGGGCGGATTTGGGCTTGGGCAACAATGTGGACCGACGGGCTCCCTAACGTGCTTTGTTCAAGCGAAGGCACCCGTTGGAAGGACAGTAGATATTCCTGATTTGGCGGGATACTGAAATTTCGCGTATCAGTTAGTCCTTGCCGTAATAGGAGGACTGCCCCGTGAGCGCCAAACTGCCATTCAGTGGACTGACGCAGGCTGCAACGTCTGGCGGACTAACCCCAGGTTACATGCCAGGTTTTGGCAATGATTTTGAGACAGAGGCGCTTCCAAAGGCACTGCCGCAGGGCAGGAATTCCCCACAGAAAGTGAATTATGGGCTGTATGGGGAGCAGTTGTCTGGCACGGCATTCACAGCACCTTCACACCAGAATGAGCGCACATGGTGCTATCGCATTCGCCCGTCTGTGAAACATTCCAGCCGCTATACCAAGATCGACGTTCCGTACTGGAAGTCTGCGCCGAATATTGAGCCGGATGTTGCCTCGCTCGGTCAGTACCGCTGGGACCCGCTACCCCATGCGGACCAGAGCCTCACATGGCTCACTGGCATGCGCACCATGACGACGGCAGGCGATGTGAACACACAAGTCGGCATGGCGAGCCATATTTATCTCGTCACCGAAAGCATGACGGACGACTACTTCTTTTCTGCGGACAGTGAGCTTCTGATCGTGCCGCAGGAAGGGCGGCTGCGGTTCGCCACGGAGCTTGGGATTATTGATGTTGAGCCCAAGGAAATAGCGATTATCCCACGCGGGCTGGTTTATCGCGTTGAAGTTCTTGAAGGCCCTGCGCGGGGCTTCATATGTGAGAATTACGGCCAGAAATTTGATCTGCCAGGCCGCGGTCCGATTGGGGCGAATTGCATGGCCAATCGCCGGGATTTCAAATCCCCCGTTGCGGCGTTTGAGGACCGGGACGCGCCCTCAACTGTCACGGTGAAATGGTGCGGCCAGTTCCATCTTTGTGATATCGACCACTCGCCATTGGATGTAGTTGCGTGGCATGGCAATTATGCGCCGGTCAAATATGACCTTGAGACGTACTGCCCAGTTGGATCAATCCTGTTCGATCACCCAGACCCGTCGATTTTCACTGTGCTAACGGCACCTTCGGGCATTGAAGGCACGGCAAATATCGACTTCGTGCTGTTTCGTGAGCGCTGGATGGTGATGGAGGATACGTTCCGCCCGCCCTGGTATCACAAGAACATCATGTCTGAGCTGATGGGCAATATTTATGGCCAATATGACGCCAAGCCCCAAAGCTTCGCGCCGGGCGGCATGAGCCTCCACAATATGATGCTACCCCATGGGCCGGACAGGAATGCCTTTGAAGGCGCGTCCAATGCAGACCTCAAGCCCCAGAAGCTGGACAGTACAATGTCCTTCATGTTCGAAACCCGCTTCCCGCAGCACCTAACGACGTTTGCCGGTAAAGAGGCACCGCTTCAGGACGATTACATCGACTGCTGGAAGGACATCGAGAAGAAGTTCGATGGCACGCCGGGCAAAAAATAGCGCCTAGCTGCCAGGCCTTCCTTGCCGTCCCAGCCTCCACGGGACATACACTTGCGCTAACGACATTGCATGGGCCGACAGGCGTAGAAGGAATTGTTTGCATGGGCGAACTTGGCGGGAAGACGGCGCTTGTGACAGGATCAACCTCTGGCATCGGCTTGGGGTTGGCGCGGGGCTTTGCCAAAGCTGGCGCCAACGTGGTGCTGAACGGTTTTGGCGATGCAGGCGAGATCGAAGCTTTGCGGGCTGAGCTTGATGCGACGTCGGAAGGTGCTGTCAGCTATGACGGTGCTGACATGACGAAACCGGATGAGATCGAAGCTATGGTTCAGGGGGCGGTCGCCCGTCATGGTACCGTCGATATTCTGGTGAACAATGCTGGCATTCAAATTGTCTCGCCGATAGATGAATTCCCCATTGATGGCTGGGACCGGATCATTGCTATCAACATGAATTCAGCATTCCACACGGCCCGGGCTGCATTGCCTGGAATGAAGGCGAAAGGGTGGGGGCGCATCATCAACATCGCTTCGGCCCACGGCCTCGTCGCCTCTCCCTTCAAGTCAGCCTATGTCACAGCCAAGCACGGCATTGTTGGCATGACGAAAACCGTGGCGCTGGAAGTGGCAGAGGCCGGGATCACCTGCAACGCCATCTGCCCCGGCTATGTGTTGACGCCGCTTGTGGAGCGCCAGATTCCGGACACGGCGAAAGCGCGCGGCATCACCGAAGACCAGGTGAAGCGCGATGTGCTACTTGCTGCCCAATGGACGAAGAAGTTCGTGACGGTTGAGCAATTATCAGGTGTCGCGAATTTCCTCTGCTCCGATGCTGCAGAGAATATCACTGGTATCGCATTACCAGTCGACGGCGGATGGACCGCGGCATAGATGTCCGCAGTCGCTGGGTTGAAGCCTATAATGTCGACGTATAATCTGGCCAAAGATGCTCCATCCGGCGACGGCGATGTTTTGCCCGCGCGCTGGCCCTTGGAGATCGCCAGACTCCGCATTCTGCTCCAGACAAGGACGATGCCATGATGAAGGTCTACGACAATGCCGCCAAGGCGCTCGACGGACTGCTGTTTGACGGCATGTTCGTCGCTGCGGGCGGCTTCGGCCTGTCCGGGATTCCGGAATTGCTGTTGCAGGCGATCAAAGAGGCCGGGACAAAGGACCTGACCTTCGCGTCCAACAATGCGGGCGTTGATGATTTTGGCATTGGCATTCTGCTGCAGACCCGGCAGGTGAAGAAAATGCTCAGCTCCTATGTGGGCGAAAATGCTGAATTCATGCGGCAATATCTGTCCGGCGAGCTAGAGCTGGAGTTCAATCCCCAGGGCACACTGGCAGAACGGATGCGTGCAGGCGGCTGTGGCATCCCGGGCTTCTACACCAAGACAGGCGTGGGCACCGTGATCGCGGAAGGCAAAGAGCACAAAGATTTCAAGGGTGAAACGTACATTCTGGAAGAAGGCATTTTTGCAGACCTTTCCATCGTTAAAGCGTGGAAAGGGGACCCAACCGGTAACCTAATCTTCCGCAAAACGGCGCGGAACTTTAATCCGCCAGCGGCGATGTGCGGTAAAGTCTGCGTGGCGGAGGTTGAGGAGATTGTGCCAACTGGCTCCCTCGACCCGGATCATATTCATCTGCCCGGCATTTACGTGCATCGCATCATCGAGGGCGAGCACGAAAAGCGCATCGAGCAACGCACCGTCAGGGAGGCTTGAGCCATGTGGGATCGCAATGAAATGGCCGCGCGCGCGGGAAAAGAACTCCGTGACGGGTGGTATGTAAACCTAGGCATCGGCATTCCGACCCTGGTTTCCAACTACATTCCTGAAGGCGTTGAAGTGACGCTGCAATCGGAGAACGGCATGCTTGGCATGGGCCCGTTCCCGATCTCCGGTGAGGAAGACCCGGACCTTATCAATGCTGGCAAGCAGACTATTACGGAATTGCCGCAAACAGCCTATTTTGACAGCGCCCAAAGCTTCGGCATGATCCGCGGCGGCAAGATCGCCATGGCGATCCTGGGGGCGATGGAAGTGGCGGAGAATGGTGATCTCGCCAATTGGATGATCCCGGGCAAGCTGGTCAAAGGTATGGGCGGGGCGATGGATCTCGTCGCGGGCGTTGGACGCGTTGTCGTCGTGATGGATCACACCAATCGCGCCGGTGAGAGCAAGGTCCTGAAGGCCTGCACCCTGCCATTGACGGGTAAGGCCGTGGTTGACCGCATTATCACCAATCTTGGTGTGCTGGACGTGGTCGAGGGCGGGCTGAAAATCGTCGAAACAGCGTCCGGCGTTAGCGAAGCGGATCTGCGCGCTGCGACTGAAGCCAGTATCGTTTAGCGCGCGTGTAGCCGAGTAGTCTGGCGGCGGCACAATATCGCCGCCCGCCAGATGCGGGGACTATCTTGGCCGCGCCTCAGCGTGGGCGGTGAATTCTACTGTAGTGTCTGCAGTCGCCACGGCGACTGATCCGTAAATGGGTCAGCGTTGTTTCCAGGCTTTGACGAAAAACTTGGCGTCTTCCTGGCTGACGCCCCACAATTCGAACTCAACCCTGACCGCGTCATAGAGCGAAACGTCACCGGCTGGTTTGTCAAAATCACGATAGACGCCAACTTTGACTTCCATGCCATCCAGCGGCTTGGCTTCTTTCTGCGCGATCGTCTCCACCATGTTTACGGCGCATGCGGAAATGGAGGCGCAGAACAGCTCGCCAGCCCCAACGGCGTCGCCGCCAGTATTTTCGGCGACCCAGTGATGATTGCGCGCATTGCAGATCGACCGACCCGCGACGCCCATACTGTAGCTTCGTGCTTCGTAGGCTAGAGCTAATCCTGCCATTGCAGCCTCCCGATCAAAACCTAGCAGTAACTTTCGCAGAGAAATTGGTAGGTGGCAAATCCCAAAACCACCTTCGAAGAGTTACGGTAAGCACCATGTATGCCGCCGATAAGATCAACACTTCTCAGAATTGTCATAAGTACTCGCCAAGCATTCTCATTCTTGGCATGCTGCAATAGCTAATGCTGCAGAAACGCCAGGCTCTCGAGTGGAACCGGGCTGATCCATTTGGGGGAATTCACAAAGACTATCCATCGAAGCTTAAATCATTGGGTCTTGGCGATTTCGGTCGGGTTGGCCTCAGCAATGGCTCTAACGCCGAATATTGGCTTGGCGGATGAAACGAAGAATAAAGCGCTTGCATCATCATACCCTGAGCCGAATACGGCGCTGGGTGAACAGCTGCAACCAGAAGAGATCGAGTCAGCCCAAGCCATTGCCGAAATCATCGGCCAGACATTACGAAGAAAATACTCTGACGGCTCTGTGCGTCGGGACGCGCATCCGAAGGCCCATGGTTGTGTACGCGCTGATTTCACAGTGCCGCAGGATCTTAAACTGCGCTTCGCCAAGGGAGTATTTCAGCCAGGGCAAACCTACCCGGCATGGATCCGCTTTTCGAATGGGGATGAGAATCCAAATCGCGCCGATGGTGAGGGGGATGGCAGAGGTATGGCGATCAAGCTGATGGACGTGAAAGGCGACTTCATCGATGCGGCATCTGCTGCGGATGGCACACATGACTTCATCATGATCAGCCACCCAGTGTTCCTGCTAGATAGCCCGAACGACTATGTTTCGCTGATTAGGGCCGTCAATGCTGAAGGGTTTTTCGCTGGATTATTGAAACCCGTAAAGGCCGCGTTGGCACTTGGCATTACTGGCCTGCGGAATACGAGTGCGACAACCAGTTTGAAGATCGATAATCCCCTGAACACTCGCTACTGGTCCATGACGCCATATGGGTTGGGGACGGGAGAGGGTCAGGAAGCGGTCAAATTCTTGGCAAGGCCTTGCACGCAGCGGCCGCATGATGTGCCCGATGACCCGGACCCGAATTTTCTTCGCGCCGCCATGCAGGACACGCTGAACAGAGGCCCAGCCTGTATGGAGTTTCTAATGCAACCGCGCACGTCGCCTGCGATGAGCGTCGAAGATACGCAAACGGAATGGGAAGAAGCGGAAGCGCCGTTCTACACCGTTGCCCGGATCACAATCCCCAAGCAGGTTTTTGATACTAAAGCCCAGCATGAATTCTGTGAGAACTTGTCGTTCAATCCATGGCATGCCTTGAAGGCGCATAAGCCACTCGGCGCGGTGAATAGAATGCGGAAGGCGGTCTACAAGGCGATCAGCGGCCTGCGTCACGAGATGAATGACGCGCCGAGCGCTGAGCCAAAGCCTTAAGGCTGAACCATCTTTGCAGTCTTCGGACGTACTTGAACGGTGTGTCTGGGCGCAGGAAATCGAGCTTGCTGCGCCCAGCTAGCACTATCAGAGCGACTTCATATATTCGACGAGCGCTTCACGATCTCGCTTGCTAAAATTGCGCGCGCCGTATTCATGGCCTTGATTGCTGTTGCCCTCGATGACGGTGCCATCTTCGTCCCGCGCTTTGAACTTGGAGGCCCGTCCGTCAGCCGGTTCCGCATCGACGTAACCTACTTCTTGAGTGTCGAATTCTAGGTTCCCGACCCAGAACTCTTTCTTTCGCTCATCGGCAGGCAGCAGCAGCTCATAGAGTGATGCGACTGAACCGTTGTGCAGGTAGGGCGCCGTCGCCCAGATGCCGTCCAGCGGACGCGCCTTGTAGGCCAGGATCGGAACATCCTTGGTGGTCAGGCAGGTCGCGCGTTCGCCAGCACGCGGGTCAAACGGGCTGGGTGCTAGAGCGGATTTGGATCATTCCGGTTCATAGCCGCATGCAGTGAAGAAGCTTCG
>CAJXVF010000058.1 GCA_913060845.1 uncultured Alphaproteobacteria bacterium
ACGAGATGTAGAGAGGTCTCGTGGGCTCGGAGATGTGTATAAGAGACAGGGATAACGGGCTTGCCACCATACTGCTTCGCTGTCGCAAGTTCCTGGCTGGTCATCATGAATCCACCATCGCCAACGAAGCCAATGACCAGTTTTTCAGGATAGGCCAGCGACGCGCCAACGGCTGCCGGCACGGCATAGCCCATAGCCCCGCTTGTGGGTGCTGCAAACGTTCCAAGCTGTTGGAACTGCATATAGCGCATTGCCCAGCCGGAGAAATTGCCTGCGTCTACTGTAACAATCGAATCCGGCTGCATCCGCTCTCGGATCGCAAGCATGCATTTGCCAAGATCAAGCGGGCCATCTGCAGGTGCTGGATTAACCCACGCTTCGAAGTCTTCTCGCGCCTGCTTGCGCAGAGCAGCCCAGGCTGGGTTCTGCACAGGTGCTTTCGCTTTGGCAGCTGCCGCAAATTCCGCCATGCCGGATTGAATGCCAAGGTCCGGCTGGTAAACGCGGCCAATCTCCTCAGCCAGGGCATGCACATGGATAAACTGCTTGGAGGGTTTCGGCGATTCCAGCATTTCATAGCCCTGGGTCGTGATCTCACCCAGCCGTGCGCCGACCACCAGCAGCAAGTCAGCGTCTTTCACCAATTGCAGCAGCTTAGGCGCTGGTGCCGTCGATAGATCGCCAACGAAGTTCTGGCCCATGTGGTCCATGATATCGAGCCGGCGGAACGAGCATGCGACCGGCAGATCATTCGCTTTGGCGAAAGCTTCAATGTCATCCGCCGCAGCCTGGGTCCATCCACCGCCACCAACGATCATCAGCGGCCGTTTTGTTTTACCCAGCATGTCCATGACGCCATCGACGCCTGCTGGAGACGGCGCTGCGCGGACCGTGTTGAACGGAACAGCATCCTGGGTGCTGCTGAATTCACGCAGCATGTCTTCAGGAAGCGCTAGTGCCACTGGGCCTGGACGGCCTGACGTCGCTGTCTGGAAAGCGCGGGCTAGGTATTCTGGAATACGGTCAGCTGTTTCGATCTGCGCCGTCCATTTCGTTACCTGACCGAGCATCCGGCGGTAATCGATTTCCTGAAAGGCTTCACGGTCAAACTGATCCCGCGCGACTTGGCCGATCAGCATAATCAGCGGCGTCGAATCCTGGTGCGCCGTATGAAGCCCGATAACGCCGTGACAAGCGCCAGGCCCGCGCGTCACCATAACGACACCAGGCTTGCCGGTCAGCTTGCCATAAGCCTCAGCCGCGTTTGCCGCACCGGTTTCATTGCGGCAGGTGAACAGATTGAAGTCACTGTGATCATAGAGAGCATCCAAGAGCTCCAGGTAGCTTTCACCGGCCACACAGAAGGCTGTGTCACATCCGTGAATGCGCAACTGGTCGGCCAGGATCTGCCCTCCGTGGCGCATATTGCTGGCGGCTTTTGCTGTATCTGGCATGGGTCTCGGCTCCTGGGCGGCGATCTTAATTGGTGAATAATATGCGCGGCAGGAGACACTGTCGGCGCCCCTTTCGTCAATCCAGTATGGATTTCAATTATCCCAGCCAGTTCGTGCGGCAGGGCGTCGCATCATTAGGATTGATAATCATTCGCATTGCGAATAGTTATTATTCTTAGTACCCTCCAATTGCGTCGAATGGCGACGCGGCCAACTTCGAGAGTGCGGCGGATGATTGTTCGGATGCTAGGATTAGGCGGCCTGATTGCGCTAATGCGCATGGCTGACGCAACAGAGCAAGACGGGTCCACTGTCATAAAATGGCTAAATGACGAGACAGCGGCAAAGCCACCGGCTTCGCCCGATAAGGATTGATACGGATGAAATTTCAAAAACTGCTCGCGGCGGCGATTAGCCTGACCGCAGTAACAGCAACCACGGCGGCGACCGCTGATGAGGTCAACGTCTACTCGTACCGCCAGCCGTTCCTGGTCGAACCACTGTTCAAACGCTTTGAGGCGGAGACCGGTACGAAGGTCAATGTCTTGTTCGCCAACAAAGGCCTTGTCGAGCGCTTAAAGGCTGAAGCCCGGAATTCGCCTGCAGACCTTATCTTCACCGTGGACATTGGCCGCTTGAATGATGTGAAAGAAGCAGGCGTTACACAGCCAGTTTCTTCTGACGTCCTAACAAAAATAATTCCGCCGCAATATCGCGACCCCGCAGGCAACTGGTTTGCGCTAACGACACGTGCTCGGGTCATTTACGCAGCCAAAGGCCGCGTCGAAGGCTGGAAAACGCTGACCTATGAAGATTTGGCTGACCCAAAATACAAAGACCGCGTCTGCACGCGCAGCGGTAAGCACGCATACACAATTGCTCTTGTCGCCTCCATGATCTCTCACCATGGTCGGAAAGACGCAAAAACTTGGCTAACAGGCGTCAAAAATAACCTAGCCCGCCGTCCGCAAGGCAATGACCGTGCACAGGTAAAAGCGATCAAAGATGGCCTTTGCGATGTGGCGCTTGGCAACAACTACTACTTCGGCAAAATGATGAGCGATCCCAAGCAACGTCCCTGGGCGGAAGCCGTGCATGTCGCCTTCCCGAACCAGCAGAATCGCGGTGCACACGTAAATATCTCTGGCATGGCTATGGCGAAGCACGCACCTAATCCAAGTGCTGCGAAGAAGCTGATGGAATGGCTGGTCGGCGCGGAAGCACAATCCATCTACGCCGAGCAGAACTATGAGTATCCGATCCGTGAGGGCGTGAAATGGACACCTCTACTGGCGGACCTTGGCACGTTCAAATCCGACGCTTTGCCGATTTCTACGATCGCGGAGTTGCGCAAGGACGCGGTCAAATTGGTCGATGAAGTTGGGTTCGACGGCTAACTAATTACCGCCTTCATCTCCGTCAGGATACTTGTATTCAACGAAGGGGCGCTTCTTTGGCGCGAATTGGGGGGAGCCTGCGGGCTCCTCCTTCTTTGTTTGCAGTGCAGGTCCTGCTTTGCGGGTGCGTCGACGATCCGCATATCCGTGCAAGCCGGGCAACGGTTTCGGCGCATATTTAGCACCTGCCTCTGCCATGAACGCTTGCCATATTTCGGCAGGTGGACCACTACCGGACAGGTTCTTGATCGGGCGGTTATCGTCATGGCCGACCCATACACCTGCGACTAGGTCCGCCGTATAACCAATGAACCACGCATCACGCCCGGACTGGCTTGTGCCGGTTTTTCCCGCAGCATCCCGATCAATTTTGGCTCTGACGCCAGAGCCCCATTTTACAACGGCACCCAGCATATCCGTCATGCGAAGCGCCACAGCGGGGTCAACGGCCTGGGATGGCTCGCTGACTGGTTCGTAAAGGACAGCACCATCCCGGGCGCGAATCTCGCGGATCCCATGAGGCGTTGCGAACCGGCCATGATTGGCAAATGCAGCGTAAGCACCTGTCAGTTCCAACAATGAGGCGCCCCCGGCCCCGAGCGTCACGCTCGGCCCATTCGGCAAAGATCGATTTAAGCCAAGGCGACGGGCGGCCTTAACTGCATTCTGCCGTCCAATACTTTCCGCCAACCGCACAGCCGCCGCATTGAGCGACCGTGCAAGCCCAGCCCGCAGCGTAACGTCGCCATAGTAGCGGTCTTTGTAATTGCGCGGTTGCCACTTACCGATACGGATAGGCCCATCATTGATTCGGTCGTCCGGCTCCCACCCTGCCTCTAGTGCGGCCAGATAGACGAACGGCTTAAAGGTTGAGCCCATCTGGCGTTCTGCCTGGGTCACGCGATTAAATTGGCTAGCGCGATAGTTGACGCCGCCGACCATGGCGCGAACCGCACCATCTGGGGTCATAGCGACAAGTGCGGCTTGAGAGGGCCAATTGGCGGCGCTTACATTTTTGGGGCGGTTATTCAGAATGCGCGCGACCGCAGCCTCCGCAGCGCGCTGTAGATCTAAGTCCAGCGTTGTCTCAACGAGAACGTCGCTGTCCAATCCAGCCATGAAACCTTCGGCTTGATCCAGCGCCCAATCGGCGAAATAGCGCGCGCCGCCGCCGCCAGGTGCCGTTAATGCAGTCGCTGCGGCACTGGCAACGCCCATCGGCTGGGCAGCAGCATCGGCTGAGATAAATCCAACGTCCGCCATTGCGTTCAACACAAGCTTGGCGCGCGCCGCTGCAGCTTCTGGATTCCTGTCCGGTGCAAGGCGCGACGGGGCTTTCAGGACCGCAGCCAACAAGGCAGCCTCCCAAAGCGAAACTTCCGTTGCCGGTTTGCCGAAGAACCGCCGTGCAGCAGCATCCACGCCGTAAGCGCCGCCGCCAAAATACACACGGTTCAGATATACCGTCAGAATTTGGTCTTTGCCGAACTTCCGCTCAATCTCTAATGCGAGCAGGGCTTCCCTGGCTTTCCGCCAATAGGAGCGCCTGTGCGTGAGCAATAAGTTCTTTGCTAATTGCTGGGTGATTGTGCTTGCACCCTGGCGTATTTCACCGCTGGTAATATTGACGAAGAGCGCCCGCGCGACGCCCCATGGGTCAATTCCGCCATGCTCATAAAACCGCTTGTCTTCGATTGCGATTACCGCGCGCGGTAAGTGCGCTGGCAATTCCGCAACGGTGACCATCACCCCGTGCAACTCACCGTATGAAGCGAGGAATGCGCCGTCCTTTGCTAGTAGCGCTGCCGTCGGGCCGCGCTTCAGCCGCGTTGCCTCATCCAGTGATGGCAATGTCAGATAGAGATACCCAACGAGACATCCTACAGCCACGAATCCCCAGATGCCCATAAGCACCGCCGCCCGAAAAGCCCGGCTGCCCAATGAGCGTTTAGGCCCGTCTGCCGTGGCGGAGGATTTACGGCGTGGCGGAGGATCTCCTGCTTTAGGCGCCGGCTTTGCTGGCGCTTTGCGGCGTACGGCCGGCTTTGGATCTTTGCGTGGAGCTGGCTTTTTCTCTGTTGGCTTTTTCGCAGCCGCTTTTTTCGCTACGGGCTTCTTAGCGGCAGACGTTCTCGACCGAGCACCGACCTTAGGCGCAGCAGCCTTGTTTTCCCCGTTGCGCCCGCGCTTTTCCGCCATCTGCTAACTCGTGGATCAAGCAGTCGGCGCCATGCCAAGCGCGCTCATATAGAGATCCAGCAGCGCTTCCTGCTCAGCCCGATCATTGGAGTCCATTTTGCGCAACTTCAGCACCTGCCGCATTATTTTGACATCGAATCCATTAGCCTTTGCTTCCGCAAACACTTCCTTGATGTCGGCGACCATGGCTGCCTTTTCTTCTTCAAGGCGCTCAATGCGCTCCATATAGGCTTTGAGCTGCTCGGCTGTAATGCCGCCCACATCAGACATTCTTCAATTTCCATATATTGGCAGTGTGTCGGGCGGAGAACCTAGGCCTAGACCTTGGCAGGATCAAGGCGCTTCGGAATTATCCGCGTGCACGCCTAGTTTGGCCACGGGCATAGCGTTTTGGCTTCGGTTCGGAGCGCATTTTTAGCTTAATGCCTGTAATCTCAAGCACGCTGAGTTCCGTGATCGCTGCGATTTCTTCAATCGTGAAGGTCGTTTCGCGCAATAACGCACGTGCGTGCGTTGGTGGGTGCATGCGACGACTGCTGCGGCGTTGCGCTTGCTGCCGCCGTGGCGGCGCCTTCTCTTTATTTTCGCTCTCATCAAGACCGCGCTTTTTGGCCTCTTCAACCGCTTCATTCCACCGCTTATGATCTGCGTCAGTCGCGCGCCAGGAATGGCTGTCGGTAGATTTTTTGCGCGACATTCCCCAGCGTTCTTCGAACCCTGGCGGCGCCTCGTTGGCCTCTCCAGTCCATGGCCCGTTTCGCTGCGCTTCACTTTTAGCGCGCGTACGTGCTGCTTCCTCAGCCAGATCCTCCTCGCGACCTGTATGGT
The DNA here is from genome assembly GCA_913060845.1 of uncultured Alphaproteobacteria bacterium. Taxonomy (GTDB): domain Bacteria; phylum Pseudomonadota; class Alphaproteobacteria; order Bin95; family Bin95; genus VMCJ01. The sequence continues at coordinate 5,879 of CAJXVF010000058.1, forward strand.
CAGCGGCGGCGTCCTCCAGGCTCATTCCATGCTTTTTCGCCAGCCGTTTGGCTGCAGCAAGCGCTGCTTCCCGCTCGCCCTCGAACGGACTCTCAGCGGCAAGCTTCAGCAGATTATGAAACCGCCGCCGCTCATCTTTGTTAAAGCCGCCAGAAATCATCCCTCTCCTTTGGGAATATCGCTAAAAAAGAACATTTTAGCGGACGCCGTCCATTTTAGCGACCCTCTTGCACCCTAGCGAGATCAGGTGGAAGCGGCGTAAACAGCCTCGCAGTGATTTATGTAGTATCATCTGCACTCGGGCCGCAACGCTTAATACCGTGCGCCGATTCGAACTTTTGGGAGACGTTGGTCCATGTTTGGCTTGAGCTTCGCCAAGATCCTGCTGTTCCTTGCTGTGGCGGCCATCGTATTTGTTGGCTGGCGCAAGCTAACCGGCTTGGGTGCTGCCGTTGATAGGCTTGGAAAGGCCGCGCAGAACGCCAGCGGCAAAGGCAAACAGAAGAAGCCAGCGGAACCCGAAGTCGTCGATCTGGTCAAAGATCCCGAGACCGGCAGCTACACCCCGCGACAAAATACCCGGCCTAACGACTAAGGTTTTGTTGCCCTGGCTTAAACCCGCATTGACCCCGCACATGGCCCTTGTCTAGTTTGCGCTCACATTAATTATTGCGTCGCACAACCAAGCGCCGCGCCTGCCGCCCGGAGGCCTTTTAGATGGCTGCCCAACCTTCCAGCTTTCAGGATCTGATCCTGAAGCTTTCTGCCTATTGGGCCGATCATGGCTGTGCGATTCTGCAGCCATACGACATGTCCGTTGGTGCTGGCACATTTCACCCAGCCACGACATTGCGCGCGCTGGGGCCTGAACCTTGGAAAGCGGGATATGTTCAGCCCTCCCGCCGTCCAACTGATGGCCGCTACGGTGAAAACCCAAATCGCCTTCAGCACTATTACCAATATCAGGTGATTCTGAAGCCGAACCCAGAGGACATTTTGGACCTCTATTTCGGCTCACTCGGTGCCATCGGGATTGATGTGAACGCCCATGATATTCGCCTAGTCGAGGACGACTGGGAAAGTCCTACGCTTGGCGCTTGGGGGCTCGGCTGGGAGGTCTGGTGCGACGGCATGGAGGTGACGCAGTTCACCTATTTCCAGCAAGTCGGCGGCTATGATTGCACACCTGTATCAGGCGAAATCACCTACGGTCTCGAACGCCTCGCTATGTATGTGCAGGGCGTCGACAACGTTTATGACCTGGACTTCAACGGCCAGGGCGTCAGCTATGGCGATGTATTTCTGCAAGCCGAACGAGAATTCTCCGCCTACAATTTTGAACACGCAGACACGGACGCACTATTCCGCCACTTCGCCGATGCTGAAACTGAATGCCAAGTGCTCGCCGACAAAGGTTTGGCACTGCCTGCCTATGATCAATGCATCAAGGCCAGTCACACGTTCAATCTACTGGATGCACGCGGCGTTATCAGCGTGACGGAGCGGGCCGCCTATATTGGCCGTGTCCGCGCCCTCGCCCGTGCCTCTGCAACGACTTGGCTACAAGCGCGCGGTCATCTGCCGGCGGAGGGCCAAACCAATGGCTGAGCTTCTAATCGAAATTCTGTCCGAAGAAATTCCGGCCCGCATGCAAGCCGCTGCCGCGCGTGACTTCGCTAAGTTGATCGGCGACCGTCTAAAAGACGCAGCACTTGTGCCGGAGAGCATCCGCACCTTTATTACACCCCGGCGCTTAGCGCTCGTGGCGAACGGCGTACCATCCAGGCAGGCAGACCGCGAAGAAGAACGCAAAGGCCCACGGGTCGGCGCGCCAGAGAAAGCCATGGAAGGCTTCCTGCGAGCCAACGGACTTTCTTCCATCGACGAATGCGAAGTCCGCCAAGTCAAAGGCACGGATTTCTACTTCGTTGTGCGACGCATTGAGGGCCAGGATGCTGCAGACGCCCTGCCCGCACTCATCAGTGACGCAATCCTATCCCTGCCCTGGCCGAAATCCATGCGCTGGGCAGATACGGAACGCCGCTATGTCCGCCCATTGGAACGTGTCTCTGTCAGTTTTGATGATCAGCCGCTTTCAGGCAGCATTGATTTCGGTGGGTCTTCTGGCTCAAAGAACTTCGGCACGGAAACACGCGGCCACCGGTTCATGGCTGGCGACAAGATTGTGCCTGTCCAAAACTTTGATGATTACAAAGCCGCACTCGAAGCCGCCAATGTCCTCCTCGACCCAGCGGATCGCCGCAAGCGGATTGAAGATGGGCTTGCAGCAGCTGCGAAATCAGAAGGTCTCGTGGTCAAGAATGACCCCGGCCTGCTGGATGAAGTGACTGGCTTGGTCGAATGGCCCATCGTCTTAACCGGCCGGATCGATGATGAATTCATGACCGTTCCGGCGGAAGCGCTAACCACCTCAATGCGCTCCCACCAGAAATATTTCGCCCTTGAAAATGCGGATGGCAGCTTGGCTCCCCGGTTCGCTGTGGTCGCCAATATCGACAGCACAGACGGCGGTGCTCGTATCGTCAACGGTAATGAACGCGTTCTTCGCGCGCGCTTAGCTGATGCCCGTTTCTTCTGGGATCAGGACCGGAAAACGCCGCTGGCAGACAGACTGCCTGCGCTAGAAAAGGTCGTATTCCACGCTGATCTTGGTTCCGTCGCCGAGCGTGTTCGCCGCATTGAAGCGCTATCTGGCGCGCTCGCAGCCCGTATTGATGGCTCAGATATTGAGCAAGCCAAGGAAGCGGCACGACTCTGCAAGGCAGACCTTGTCTCCGGCATGGTTGGTGAGTTCCCAGAACTTCAAGGCGTCATGGGCCGCTATTATGCGCTCAACCAAGGTGCCGCTCCCGCAGTCGCTGACGCCATCCGGGACCACTATGCGCCCCAAGGCCCAAGCGACCAGTGCCCCACGGCACCCGTATCCGTCGCCGTCGCCCTTGCTGAAAAGCTGGACACGCTGGCCGGGTTCTTTGGCATCGACCAAAAGCCGACCGGTAGCCGCGACCCCTATGCCCTTCGCCGTGCTGCCCTTGGTGTGCTTCGGTTAATCCTTGAAAACAAGCTGGCATTGCCGCTCCGCAACATTCTGACGGACGCGCATGCAGGTTACGCAAACTTGCACGAAAGTGCTGAAGCAACGACGGATGCGCTGCTGCAATTCTTCGCAGACCGGCTGAAGGTGCTTCTGCGGGAAGACGGTGTCCCGCATCACCACATCGCCGCCGTGTTGGCACTGTCTCTTATACACATCTGACGCTGCCGACGAATAGA
>CAJXVF010000059.1 GCA_913060845.1 uncultured Alphaproteobacteria bacterium
AATCTCTCCTTAAATCACAACCTCAAATCTGGGCCATAGGTGCTGACGGGGAACAATCTGCGTCATATGCCACGCCGACCACGCCATATCCGTTGTCATCTGCCGCCAAGACGCCAGAAACCCATGTGCCATGGGTATGGTACGTATAGTCCGGCATGGCGTCTTGGGCACCGGCGCTGTCTTTACGGTCGATATCCCGATCGACGTCATAGTTTGGCGCGATGTCTTGGTGGGAATAGTCGAAGCCTTCGTCAATCACGCTAATGCTGACACCTTCGCCTGTGTAGTCTGACCACACCGACGTGATGTTGATGCCGACTTGTTGTGCGCCCGTTTCCGCATCATTCAGCTGCAGGTACCATTGAGACGCGGCATATGGATCCGCTGCTAGCTTCGCAATACCGAACCCATCAGAGGTGTTTGATGGCTTTGGGGTAGGCGTAGATGTCATCGCCTCAACGGAAACGGCGCCGAAGGAGATAGGCGATGGGACGCTCTCTGGTGAGTATTGCGACATGAAAAAATTGCCTTGTCTGAAGTAGGACTAGGCAAAAATATCCATTATACTCAAACGCGAGGTTTATTCGTTCGGTGGGTATTTTATATGTTGGTATTTAAATCAAATAGTATTGGGTATATTGCTAATTTATATGGTTTCTGCTGTGTGAACCAGAAATGTGTAATTGGCCATTCTCATGATAGAATTCCGCAGATTAGTCAGAGTTATCAGCTGGTTTTGGAGCTGCAGATAAATTGCTTATGAGCATTTTTGAGGATGGTTGTGGTAAATGGAAAACGCTGCCGGGAAATTTCCGGGGCGCCATCTGGGCGTTAGTTGCCGCGCTGATGTTCAGCGGGATGCAAGTTTCAATCAAGCAAGCTGGGCAGAATTTGCCGGTGTGGGAAATTTTGGTCCTACGGTCGTTGATAGCACTTTGCTTTATTTTGCCGGCGATTCAGCGGCAAGGATTTCACACCCTTAGAACGTCGCGCCCCAAGATCCACCTTCTGCGCGCGCTGCTTGGCTTTGGCGGGATATCTACATTGATCCTAGCGCTTAAGCACCTTGAGCTTGGCGTTGTTGCGACGCTTGGGTTCACGAATACGCTGTTTGTTGTGCTATTCGCCGCGATATTCCTCGGTGAGAAAATCGTACGAGACCGGACAATTGCAACCGCTGCAGGGTTTATTGGCGTCGTTATTTGCATGCGGCCGGGGCCGGAAGGCTTCAATGAATGGACGCTGGTGATGCTGCTGTCAGCCTTATTTGCCGCTGGGGTCAGCACCTCTGTCAAAAGCCTGACGCGGACGGAGCGGCCAACGTCAATCCTATTCTATTCCTACGTCACGATCATGCTGCTGGCACTTGGTCCAGCGCTTTATACTTGGCAACCACTCACATGGATGGATGCAGCGGTCGTAGGGCTCATGGCATGCTTTGCGACGGCGGGGCAGACCTGCATGGTGATGTCACTCCGCGCAGGTGAGGCGGTGGCGGTGGCACCATTTGGATATACCCGCATTCTTTACGCGATGGTGTTTGGCTTCTTCATATTTGGTGAGCTTCCCGCGTGGACAACCCTGCTAGGGGCCGCAGTGATAGTCGCGTCTACACTCTACATCGCGATCAAGGAACGGCGGGGCGGATTGCAGCCAGCGAAGGCGCGAATGTAGACTTCTCCCTCGGATACGCTTCAAGGAGGCCGCTATGGCCGGTGATGTCGATACATTGCGGGATATGATTACAGATGCCGAAAGGGTCGTATTTTTCACGGGCGCCGGCGTCTCGACTGAATCTGGCATCCCTGACTTCCGCTCACCGGGCGGTGTGTGGGACCGGTTCAAGCCGATCTATTTCGATGACTTCATGTCCAGCCGGGAATCCAGGCGTGAGACTTGGCGGCGGAAGATCGAAACCGACAAGACGATGCGGAAAGCTGCACCCAATCGCGGCCATCAAGCCATTGCGTCACTGGTGGCACGGGGCAAGGCCAGCGCGATCATCACGCAGAATATTGATGGGCTGCATCAAGTATCAGGCGTGCCAGATGACAAAGTGATCGAGCTGCATGGCAATTCCACTTACTGCACCTGCCTGGATTGTGGTGAGCGACACACGCTGGAAGAGGTCATTGGACCATTTAAGCAGGACGAAACACTGCCGGAATGCAAATCCTGCAGCAGTGAATATGTGAAAACCGCAACCATCAGCTTTGGCCAGCAGATGCCGGAAGGGCCGATGCGTCGCGCCCAAGCGGAGGCCATGGCGGCGGACTTATTCATCGCCATCGGCTCATCGCTTGTGGTTTATCCTGCAGCCGGATTTCCGGTGATGGCGAAGCAGAACGGATCTAAGCTCTGTATCCTCAACCGGGAACCAACGGAGCTCGATCAATATGCTGATCTAGTCCTGAATGCCGAAATCGGGCCAAGTTTAGGTGCAGCTGTTGGACTGAATTAGGAGGTGTGATGCAGGATCAACTGCCAACCATTTCGTTAGCGCCCGCTCTCAGCGGCGACCGGGCGGCGATGGCGGAGGTTGTCGCCGCTGTCGATGCATCTTTGCGGCGACTTGGGTTTTTTATCATCACAGACCACGGTGTTCCAGCTGCCTCCATTGACGCGATCATGGCGGCGTCACGCGGGTTTTTCGATCAGCCGGTGGAAGTGAAAGATGCGATCCGCAGCAGCGCGTTCGGTTCTCATCGTGGCTATATTGCGACAGGCGTTGAAGCCCTTGCGCACACACTTGGCAACAAAACGCCGCCTGATTTGAAGGAAAGCTTCGGCATGGGGCCACCTTCGGTTACGGCAGATCGGTCTGCGGTTGCTGGCGTTGGCCCGACATATCAGCCTAACCAGTGGCCGGCGGCACCAGCGGCGTTCAAGCCGAGCGTGTTGGCGTTCTATCAAGAGATGGAGCAGCTAACCGATGTGTTGATGGAGGTATTTGCAGCAGCTTTGGATATTGAGCCCGGTTACTTCCACGATCGTTTCCAAGATCACAACAGTACGTTCCGCATCGCCCATTATCCACCGTTGGCAAAGAAGCCGGAACCCGGCCAACTCCGCGCAGGCGCACATACCGATTATGGTGCACTCACAATTCTGCTCGGCGAAAACACGCCTGGCGGCTTGGAGGTGCTGACGCCCGAAGGCGATTGGCTGCCAGCAAAAACAAACGCCCATGATTTTGTGGTGAATATCGGGGATTTGATGCAGACATGGTCGAATGACCGTTGGCGCTCGAGCGAACATCGCGTCGCCAATCCCCCGCCGGAAGCCTGGCCGGGCGTTAGCCGCATTTCGCTGGCTTACTTCTGTAATCCTGATGACGCGCTTGAGATCGCTTGCTTGCCGGGATGTGCTTCCGCGGATAATCCCGCGCGCTATGCGCCAGCGACAGCGGGTGCGCTTCGTCACCGGAAGATTTCGGCAGCGAAGGCAGCGGCGGAGTAAGTTCGACGCTAGCCAGGCACATTGTTTTGGTTAGCGCCTGAAGCCCGGTTTCCGCTCGCCATCAATCGGTTTACGCTAGGGCTACCGACCGCCTGGAGCTATGTAGAAATGTCCAAACCGTCCTTTAAAACACTCGCAGACGTCATCGCGCATCGCTACGGCGAAGGGACTGTCGGCAATGGCCATTCTGGCGCCGATATGCCGGCAGATGACCCATTGGCTGAAGTTCTGCTGCGCCGCACCCATCGCCGCTATACAGATGAGCCGATTACCGAAGATCTGCTGGATGTGCTGTTCGCAACAGCATTCTCCGCCAGTGCTAAGTCTGATTTGCAGCAAGCAAGCGTCGTTGTAGTCAAGAATAAGGAGAAGCGGGAGGCGATCGGCAAGTTGATCCCGCGCATGCCTTGGATCACTGCAGCACCCGTATTCATGGTCTGGATCGGTGATAGCCGCCGTATCCGGCGCATTTGTGAGTTGCGCGGCAAGCCGTTCGGCAACAATCATCTGGATGCGTTCCTGAATGCTGGCGTCGATGCTGCCCTTGCGATGCAAACATTCATTCTGGCGGCTGAGAAAAAGGGCCTTGGCAGCTGCCCGATCAGCGTTGTTCGGAACCATGTTGAGGCTGTTGCGGATATCCTGGAACTGCCGCTTTACACATTTCCAGTTGCGGGCTTGTGCGTGGGTTGGCCATCGCAAGAAGGTTTCATCTCCATGCGCCTACCGCCCAAAGTCACCGTCCATACAGACCGCTACGACGATTGGGACTTGAATGAAGAGCTTGCCGGTTATGACAAACGCCGGGACGAACGCTTCGCTATGCCTGAGGGCAGCCAGAAAATGACCGACACCTACGGCGTCGCTGATTTCTATGGCTGGTCTGAGGATAAAGCCCGTCAGGTCTCGACGGCAGAGCGAGAGCAGCTTGGCCGGTTCGTGCGGGCGCGCGGAATTCGGACGGACTGATATGCTCGCCGGCGTTCGCCGCGCATTCTCTCACCGAAACTACCGGGTCTATCAATCCGGCAACATCTTTTCGCTGGTGGGAACGTGGGTCCAGCGTGTTGGCGTTGGGTGGCTAGCCTGGGAAATGACGCACTCGCCGTTTTGGCTGGGGGCGATTGCTGCAGCGGAACTGGCACCCTCTATCATTTTCGGGCCAATCGGTGGCGCGGTTGCGGACCGGATGAGCCGTTTGGCACTTATTCGCTCCACACAGGGCCTGTTGGCCGTCGTGGCACTGGCCATGGGTCTGCTAACCCTTGGCGGCCAAATGACGCCATGGCTGCTGCTGATCCTGAATGCACTAGCGGGCATCGTAGTCTCGTTCGGGCAACCGGCTAGGCTATCTATGGTTCGCGCACTGGTGCCGGTAGCAAGCTTGCCCTCAGCCGTCGCGACAAATTCGATCATGTGGAATATGGCGCGGTTCATTGGGCCAGCCTTGGCCGGATTCATTATCGCTCAATATGGCGTGGCCTGGGCTTTTTTGCTGAATGCGATCTCTTATTCCGCCTTCATATTCGCGCTCTTCAGCCTCAATCTACCGCCAAGACCGATCAATACGCGGGCGAAAACCAGCTTGTTGGCGGATATGAAAGAGGGCGTGGCCTATGTGTCCCGTCACCCTGGGCTAGGCCCGGTATTGCTGTTGCTGATCGTGAACGCCGTCACTGTCCGTCCCTATGTTGAATTGCTGCCAGGGTTTGCGGATGCCGTTTTTGGCGCTGGCGTTGACGGGTTCGTGGCACTAACGGCGGCCATTGGTATCGGCGCGATTATTGCCGGCATTTGGGTTGGTGGGCGCGAAGGGTTCGCCGGGCTTACCTGCATCGCCATTGATGGAGTGTTGCTGATGGCAGTGGCGGTATTAGTTTTTGCCGCGACTGATTCGCTGTGGGTAGGGCTATTTGGCGCCGCACTCTCTGGTGGGGCGATGGTGATCTCTGGCGTTGCTATGCAGAGTCTCATTCAGCAAGCGACGGATCCTGATAAGCTTTCCCGCGTTCTGTCGCTGTACGGGCTGTCATTTAGGGCCGGACCGGCAGCGGGCGCGCTCATAATGGGCGCAGCATCAGAAATTTATGGCCTGCAAGCGCCTGTGATCGTAGGCGCTTTGATATGCTTAGTCGGCTGGATTTGGGCCCGGCGACGCATGAAAGTGATTGATGCTGCGCTGAACGAACCTGGGGCGTAGTGCATTAGCCGCCAAACGCTGCAGCGATCGCCATGCTGCCCACTGCGCCGAGTGTAAGCCCGAAAGCGAGGCCACAAACACCAGCAATAATCCTGCTGGCCCTGAATACCGATTTTGCCATCCTGAACGTCCCTGTACGTCTTTTATTTGACGTAAGTGTGACGCGGAATGGTGAATCAATCCTTGCGATGAATGCACAAATGTTATCTGCCTGACATATTGCTGCCCTCCTCTAATTTTGACTTTGGGGAGCAAATATAAGATGATCCCAAAAAATCAGGGGTAGCGCGATATAACTCGCGCACCCAAAGCAGCAATTAGGCAGGGGGATGCGCGCGATGCGCGAAACGAACGCGGTAAATAATACCGCAAATCACACTTGTTTTAAACCTATTAACTGGATGCATGGCCAATGAATGGCTTAGCAATGCTTATGGCTAAGCGAATTTGTCTTGGGCTTATAACACTATTTGCAGTTTCTGTTATCATTTTTGCTGCTCTTGAGTTAATGCCGGGCGATTTGGCAGAACAGGTGCTGGGGCAGAGCGCTACGCCTGAAACAGTGGCGCAGTTCCGCAAAGAACTTGGGCTCGATAAAGCACCACATATCCGGTATTTCGATTGGCTGGGTGGCGCTCTACAGGGTGATTTCGGTGTTTCTTTAGCAAACAAGCGCTCGGTAGCTGATCAATTGGCCCCGCGTTTTGCGAATACATTGTTCCTAGCAGCGCTAGCAGCAGCAATTTCTGTGCCCTTAGCGCTGACGCTCGGTGTGCTGGCTGCGCTTTATCGCAATAGTATCTTTGACCGGGTGGCGAACGTTTCGACGTTAACGTCAATTTCCTCGCCGGAATTCTTCCTGGGCTATGTGTTGATTCTTTTCCTTGCGGTGAAAAATCCCATCTTCCCGTCCATCTCCAATATCAGCCCTAACGCTGATTTCATGGAGCAACTGTACCGAACCATGTTGCCAGCCATCACGCTGACTTTGGTCGTTACGGCGCACATGATGCGGATGACACGGGCCGCCATCATCAACCTCCTCGCCTCGCCGTATATTGAAATGGCGCGGCTGAAAGGGGTGCCGCGTTGGCGAGTGATCGTCCGCCATGCGCTGGTGAATGCGCTGGCGCCTATCATCAACGTTGTGGCCTTGAACTTGGCCTACTTGATCACCGGTGTTGTGCTGGTCGAGGTGGTGTTCGTGTATCCGGGCGTCGGGCAGCTTCTGGTGGATAGCGTGTCGAAGCGTGATCTGCCGGTCGTGCAGGCCTGCTGCCTGATCTTCGCCGCCACATATGTTCTTCTCAATCTCTTGGCTGATGTGGGATCGATCTTGTCGAACCCCCGTCTCCGCCATCCGCGCTAAGGGAGGACAGATCAATGAGCTATTTCGTCCTGATCTATTACGGCCTTCTGATCGCTGCCTCCTGCGTCACCGCGCATTACAAGATGCGCGCGCCGTTCATGATGCTGTTCTCGCTGACAATCGCTTCGGCATTCTTCGGCCTGCTCGGCGGTGAAGATTGGCTGTGGGGGATTACGGTCTGCGCTGCACTGCTAGCGGCTGCTGCGGGCCTCGCATACTCGTTCCGCGAGTTCCTTGGCATGGTGCTGAAACCGGATGCATCCTTCGCCATCCGCTCAGCGCCGTTGACTGCAAGCTTTGGCCTGTTGGTCGTGCTGGTTTATGTCGTTGCTGCCGTATTTGCGCCTGTGATTGCGCCGTTTGGCGAGGCAGAGGTTATCGGCGGGGCCTATGCGCCGCCTGATGACAAGATGATCCTCGGTGGGGACCAGCTTGGCCGTGACCTTTTCAGCCGCCTGATTTATGGCGCGCGGAATACGGTCGGCATCGCCTTTCTGACGACCATGATCGCCTTCGTCTCTGGCACGCTGCTTGGCCTCGTTGCTGCGACTGTGGGTGGATGGGTTGATCAGGTTATGAGCCGTATTGTGGATACGATCATGGCGATCCCACAGCTTGTGTTCGCTCTACTGCTGCTCACAATTTTCGGTGCCAACATGACGACGCTGATCTTGGTAATCGGGTTCCTATACACGCCGTTAGTTTTCCGTCTCGCGCGGGCTGTTGCCGGTAATATTGTGGTGATGGATTACATCGAAGCGGCCAAGCTGCGTGGCGAAAGCACGTGGTACTTGATCACACGGGAAATCCTGCCGAATGCAGCCGCACCTTTGGTCGCGGAATTTGGTTTGCGCTTCTGCTTCGTCTTCCTGGCGATTGCAGCGCTCTCATTCCTTGGGCTTGGCATTCAACCGCCGACAGCCGATTGGGGGTCAATGGTGCGGGAGAATGCAACACTGATCTCATTTGGCGTCATCACGCCGCTGATCCCAGCGGCGGCGATTGCGCTGCTCACTGTCTCCATCAACTTCGTCGTCGACTGGATGCTGCATCGCGCATCCGGCTTGAAGGAATAGGCCCATGCCAAACAGCAAGCACGGCGTTCTACTGAATATCCGCGACCTTCGTATTGAAGGCCGGTCCGGCGAGGAATGGCACGAAATCGTTCATGGCATTGACCTGACGCTGCGGCGCGGTGAAGTCATGGGTCTGATCGGCGAGTCCGGGGCGGGCAAGTCGACCATTGGCCTAGCCGCTATGGGCTACGCACGGGATGGGTGCCGAATTTCCGGCGGCAAGATTGAGTTCGACGGGATGGACCTGACAACCACCCCGCAGGATGATTTGCGCGCGCTCCGTGGCTCCCGCATTGCTTATGTGGCGCAGTCAGCGGCGGCCTCATTCAATCCGTCCCATCGGCTGATTGACCAGCATACGGAAGGCCCGATGCTGCACGGCATCTCCAGCCGGGAGGAGAGCGAGAAGGACGCGATTGAGTTGTATCGCCGCCTTCGCTTGCCAAACCCGGATGAGATTGGTTTCCGCTATCCGCACCAGGTTTCCGGCGGCCAGCTGCAGCGGGCAATGACGGCGATGGCGATGAGCTGCCGCCCGGATCTCATCATTTTCGATGAACCGACGACGGCGCTCGACGTGACCACGCAGATAGAGGTGCTCGCCTCGATCCGCGATATCGTTGATCAGTTTGATACAGCTGCCCTTTACATCACCCACGATTTAGCTGTTGTCGCGCAGATGGCGGACCGGATCAAAGTGCTGCTGAAGGGGGATGAGGTCGAAGAGGCTGAAACCCGCGAGATGTTGGAATCACCGAAGCAAGATTACACCAAGTCTCTTTGGGCGGTGCGCTCATTTGAACGTCCGCAGAAACCGCCAGCACCGGCAGATGCTGTGCCTGTGGTCTCCGTCAAGAATATCTCGGCGGCTTATGGCGATACGCCTGTGTTGTTCGATGTCAGCTTTGATATCCACGCGGGCCGCACGGTCGCTGTGGTGGGGGAATCCGGTTCCGGTAAGTCCACCGCCCTGGCGGCGATGATCGATTACATCAACGATT
>CAJXVF010000060.1 GCA_913060845.1 uncultured Alphaproteobacteria bacterium
AGCGCCGCAATCGCTGCCGGGGTCGATGCCGCCGCCCGCGCCGGGTTGCTCATACGAGATTTTGAAGCAGCGGAGCGCGCTGGCAGCATCCGCGCTATCGCCTTCGATAAGACCGGCACATTGACAGAAGGTGCGCCAAAACTGGTCAGCACGACCCCCGCACCCGGATTTGCAGCAGATGACATTCTCCGCCTCGCCGCGTCCGCACAAGCAGGCAGTGAGCATCCGCTTGCCCAGGCGACGGTGGACGCAGCGGGCGGTGCGGCACAGCCGCCTGAAAGCTTCGAAGCTCGCCCCGGCCAAGGCCTTGTCGCAAAGGTTCAAGGACAGATCGTCGCCATCGGCTCTGCAAATCTGATGGTGGCGGAGGGCATCGACCTAAGCGTGATGGACGCTGCCGTTGCCACGGCTGCAGAGGGCGGATGCTCCATCGCCTTCGTCGCCATAGATGGCGCACTGGCTGGCCTACTGGCGTTCCGGGATGAGCCCAGAGCAGAGGCAGCCGCTGCGATCCAAGCCGTCCGCGATGCTGGCCTAACGCCGATCATGATTTCTGGCGACAACCCCGCCGCTGTCGCCGTTATCGCCAAACGGCTTGGGCTGACTGACGCGCGAGCTGGGGTAGCGCCCGACATGAAAGCGGCAGCGATCCGAGAGCTGCAGGCGCAGCACGGCGGCGTCGCGTTTGTGGGGGACGGCGTTAATGATGCCCCAGCGCTGGCGGCGGCGGACTTGGGACTGGCCATGGGGTCCGGGGCAGATGCTGCAATCTCTGCCGCAGATATCACGCTGCTGCAGCCTGACCCTAGGCTCGCACCCGCCGCACTTGATATCGCGGCTAGGATTCGCGCCAAAGTGCGGCAGAACCTATTCTGGGCATTCGCCTACAATGCTGTTGGATTGCCGCTTGCGATGCTGGGCTATCTAACGCCCGCCTTCGCTGGTCTCGCAATGGCGTTGAGTTCTGTCAGCGTCGTTGGGAATGCACTGTTGCTGCGGCGATGGAAAGCGCGGCTATAGGGCCTGATATCTGCAGCCTTCCCGATCAGTCCCGCAAATCATCCCAGAAATCTTTGACCTTGCCGAAGAAGCCTTCGGCTTCGGGGCTGGTATTGCGGCCTTTGCCGGCTTCCTCGAACTCTTCCAGCAGTTCTTGCTGGCGCTTGTTCAAGTTCACTGGGGTTTCGACCAGCGCTTCCACGTACATGTCGCCGCGATTTTTCTGGTTGAGGACGCTCATGCCCTTGCCGCGCAAGCGGAACCGCCGGCCTGACTGGGCACCTGCCGGAATCGAAATCCGGGCGCGAGAGCCATCGACGGTGGGGCATTCGATCTGCCCGCCCAGGGCGGCTGTCGTCATCGGAATCGGTGCGCGGCAGTAGATGTCGGCACTGTCCCGCTCAAACAAGCGATGCGGCTTCATCACGATGAAAATATACAGGTCACCTGTGGGCGCGCCGCGTATACCGGCCTCGCCTTCGCCAGACAAACGGATACGCGTGCCGTCATCGACGCCTGCAGGAATGTTAACTTGCAGCGTCTTCTCACGCCGGACGCGACCGTGGCCCGCACAGGATTTGCAGGGATCAGAAATCATCTTGCCCTGGCCTTGGCACGTGGGACAGGTGCGCTCAACGGTGAAGAAACCTTGGCTCGCGCGCACACGGCCAGCGCCGCCGCAAGTGGAGCAATTGACCGGTTGGGCACCGTCTTCAGCGCCGGAACCCTGGCAGCTTTCGCAGGAGCCAAATGTGGGTACTTTGATTTCAGCCCGCTTGCCCGCATAGGCTTCTTCGAGCGAAATTTCCACGTTGTAACGAAGATCTGCGCCGCGCTGTCCGCCACGCCTGCCGCCACCACGGCCCATCTCGCCGAACACTTCCTCGAAAATATCGGAGAAGGATGAGGTGAAGTTGAAGTCAAACCCGCCGCCGCCTTGGCCGCCACCACCGCCGCCCTGCTGGCTCTGCATGAAGCGGTCATGGCCCATGCGATCATAAGCGGCGCGCGCATCAGCATCCTTCAGGACCTCATACGCAGCGTTAACTTCTTTGAATTTTTGCTCGGCTTCGGCGTTATCTGGATTGCGATCCGGATGAAATTCCATCGCCTTCTTACGATAAGCCGATTTCAGATCGCCTTCACTGGCACCACGGTCCACGCCTAGCATCTGGTAGAAATCTTCGGCCATCAGAAAAACCCGCGTCCAAAAATGAAAGGAAACAGCGCCGGCCCAGCAATTACGCCAGGCCAGTCGCCATCATGACATCCAGGATGCGTTAAGCAGACTTCTTCTGGTCGTCGTCTTTGACCTCTTCGAAGTCAGCATCAACGACGCCGTCGTCTTCCTTAGCCTGGGGCGCCTCTTCTGCGCCCATGCCCATGTCAGGACCGTCACCGCCGGCCTCTGCCTGGGCTTCCTTGTACATGGCCTCGCCAAGTTTCATGGAAGACTGGTTCAGGGCTTCAATTTTCGCCTTGATGTCTTCCAGATCCTCGCCTTCTTTGGCTCCATTCAGCGCAGCGATATCGGCTTCGATCGTGGCCTTCTCTTCCAGGGAGACCTTGTCGCCGTGTTCGGCCACGTTCTTCTCTGCCTGATGGACGAGGCTATCGGCCTGGTTCGTTACTTCGACCAGTTCGCGCTTGACCTTATCCGATTCAGCGTTGGCTTCAGCTTCCTGGACCATGCGGTCGATATCCTCATCCGAAAGACCGCCAGAGGCCTGGATGCGGATCGTCTGCTCTTTATTGGTCGCTTTATCCTTAGCGCCAACCTGAACGATGCCATTCGCGTCAATATCGAACGTCACCTCAACCTGCGGCATGCCACGGGGTGCAGGCGGAATACCGACCAGATCAAACTGGCCAAGCATCTTGTTGTCCGCCGCCATTTCACGCTCGCCTTGGAACACGCGGATGGTGACCGCGTTCTGATTGTCCTCAGCAGTGGAGAAGGTCTGGCTCTTCTTGGTCGGGATCGTCGTATTGCGGTCGATCAAGCGTGTGAACACGCCGCCGAGGGTTTCAATGCCGAGCGAAAGTGGTGTCACATCGAGCAGCAGCACGTCTTTGACGTCGCCTTTGAGCACGCCGGCCTGAATGGCGGCGCCGATGGCAACAACCTCATCCGGGTTTACGCCGGTGTGGGGCTTGCGGCCAAAGAATTCTTCAACGACTTCGAACACTTTCGGCATACGCGTCATGCCACCGACGAGAACGACTTCGTCAATCTCACTGGCTTTAAGGCCAGCATCCTTGAGGGCCTGCTTGCAGGGCTCGAGGGTGCGCTTCACCAGATCGCCGACAAGCGCTTCAAGCTTGGCGCGGGTCATGGCGATGTTGAGATGCTTCGGGCCAGACTGATCGGCCGTGATGAACGGCAGGTTCACATCCGTGGTGGTCGCGGAGGACAGCTCAATCTTCGCTTTTTCCGCCGCTTCCTTCAGCCGCTGCAGGGCCATCCGGTCTTTGCGGATATCGACGCCCTGGTCTTTCTGGAACTCAGACGCGAGATATTCGATGATCGTGTTATCGAAATCTTCGCCACCCAAATGGGTGTCACCATTTGTGGATTTCACTTCGAAGACGCCGTCGCCGATCTCCAGGATCGAGACGTCAAACGTACCGCCGCCGAGGTCATAGACCACGATGGTGCCGCCGTCTTTCTTGTCGAGGCCATAGGCCAGGGCCGCCGCCGTTGGCTCGTTGACGATACGCAGCACATCAAGGCCAGCGATCTTGCCAGCGTCTTTCGTTGCCTGGCGCTGGGCGTCATTGAAGTACGCCGGGACCGTAATAACGGCTTCGGAAACGGTTTCACCAAGGAAGGATTCCGCCGTTTCCTTCATCTTCTGCAAGATGTAGGCGGAAACTTGGCTAGGCGCGTGCTTCTTGCCGTGAGACTCGACCCACGCGTCGCCATTATCGCCTTTGACGATATGGAACGGGGCCTGGCCCACTTCCTTCTGCACGATGGGGTCATCAAAACGACGGCCCATCAGGCGCTTAATTGCGTAAAGCGTATTTTCTGGGTTCGTGACGGCTTGGCGCTTGGCGGATTGCCCAACCAGCTGTTCGCCATCTTTCACAAACCCCACCATGGATGGGGTGGTGCGTGCGCCTTCTGCGTTTTCGATTACGCGAGCGTTTGCGCCCTCCATAACGGCGACGCAGGAATTTGTCGTGCCCAGATCAATGCCAATAACTTTGGCCATGGTAATCTCCTCATGCGGCGAGCCCCCGCTGGAACGCCTGCCATAAGCAGCACGCCCGTTCAGGACCCCCTGAATACCGCGCACATATACAGTGCAGACGGCTTGATTGGTGATGATACACAGCGGAAAACTCCGCCGGTTAGCCGACATATAGGAAGGCCTGCGCCCGCCCGCAAGAACCGGGTGGCCAGAATCTCATCTATTTATGTAGGAATTTCGGGCAAATGCGCGCCGTTGTCAGGCAGAATGCAGCAGCCATGATTATATCCGCCAGCTACCGGACAGACGTGCCCGCATATTATCGCGACTGGTTCTTGAACCGGCTGGCGGCAGGCTATGCGGAAGTCCGCAATCCCTATAGCGGCAAGATAGCGCGGATATCGCTGTTGCCGGACGCTGTATCCGGCTTCGTTTTTTGGACCCGAAACCCAGCACCATTCACCGGCGGATTTGAAGCCGTTGCAGCGCGCGGCACACCGTTCATCATCCAAATGACAATCACAGGCTACCCCCGCGCTCTTGAGCCCGGCGTTCTGGATACAAATTCCGCAATCGCCGCATTCCTTGATTTGGCAAAAACATGGGGACCACGGGCTGCAGTCTGGCGCTACGACCCCGTACTGATAAGCGATATAACCAACACGGATTGGCATTTACAGAACTTCGCGAAACTCGCAGCAGCGTTAGAGGGTGCGACGGATGAAGTCGTGTTGAGCCATACCCATATATACCGGAAGACCTCACGCAATCTGGACAAGGCGGCAGAGGCGGCGAAATTCAGCTGGCAGAACCCCACTGACGAAGCCAAGCGCATATTACTCGCCAAGCTGGCTGATATCGCGGGCACCCATGACATGACACCAAGCCTCTGTGCGCAAGCGGACCTGCTCAGCGATAGCCTTGCCCCTGCCCGCTGCATCGACGCCAAGCGCCTTTCAGATGTGTCCGGCGCGCCTATTCGATCCCGCCAACGCGGCCAACGCCCCGACTGCCTCTGCGCTGAAGCCCGCGACATCGGTCGCTACGACACCTGCGCCCAAGGCTGCGCCTACTGCTACGCCAACCAAAGCCGTGCGGCGGCAGCGCGCAATGTGCAGGATCATGATCCTCAAGGCGAAAGGCTCTAAGCGAACGCACCGCCTTAAGCCCTCCTTTACCCCAGCGCGCGCATTCTTAACGCTGAACTAAAGCGGCCGAGTGCCGATTACGGGAGGGGTATTGCCCCCATGGCTTATTGCCTGATTGTTGATGATTCCAGGGTTGTTCGGGCCGTTGGGCGTCGCATCCTTGAAGAGCTCAAGTTCGATGTCGATGAAGCCGAGAATGGCCAAATCGCGTTGGATCGCTGCAGCGCTGACATGCCGGACCTAGTGCTGCTCGACTGGAAAATGCCTGTGCTGGACGGACTGGGTTTCCTGAAAGAACTGCGCGCCCGGCCCAACGGTATGACGCCCAAAGTCGTGTTCTGCACCGCGGAAAGCGACCTGCCGAGCATCCAGGCCGCCATCGACGCCGGTGCGGACGAATACATCATGAAGCCGTTTGACCAGGAAATCGTGCAATCCAAGCTGGCGGAAGCTGGCATTATCTAACTGCTGCTTCTGCAACCGCATCTCTACCAAACAAAAAGCCCCCCAATCCGCTGCAGGACTGGGGGGCTTTTTGTTATCCGAATAAAGCGATCACCCAGGCGAGCGCCGATCTGGCGTGAGCGTTGCGACGCTGCGACGGAATGGGCCGCGGTCTGGGTTCGTGCCCGGCGTTGGCAGGAGCGGGCGGATGGCCGCCAGCTTGTTGGCGTGCGTACTTTCCCAATCGTCCGTGAGCAGACCGCCCGTATCCCCGGAATTTGGGTTCCAGGACCAATAAGTCCACGCGACCCGGCCTTCAGCGACTGGGCGCTTCAGGAATGCGATCAGGGCTTTCATCCAAGCACGATCACCCGCCGTTTTCATGTGAGAGCCGAATTCACCAATTAGCACAGGCGCTTCCTGCTGTTCAAACAGGAAGGCCCAGTGCTTGCGCCACACATTCGGTAGGTTCTTGGTAAAGTTCCGCCCCTTTAGCCAAGGCTGCGGATAGACAGATGCCGGGTAAACATGGGTCGAATAGACCAACCGATTAGGCCGGTCGAGCCGGATCGGCTTCTGCCTGGCCCCGGCCAAATTCCCGCCATCCCAGTAATGCGTCCCGGCGGCTTTCGCCACGCCCTCAATGATAATCAGCCATTTGGAATTGGCCGCCAGAACCGCATTGCCGCCCCGTGTCGCCGCGCGCCGCCAATCATTCCGCCCGCCGCCGCCCCAACGCGCCGCATTGTGCGGTTCGTTGAAAAGATCGAGGCCTATGACAGCCGGGTGGTTCTTGTAGCGTTTGGCGACAAACACCAGGTCCTGCACCCACTGGTCTTCGCTGAACGTGGCGGAGTGCCAAAGGCCGGAATCCTCTGCGCCATGACCGGACGTGATCCGGTGATTATCCAGCAGCACGCGCATGCCGATGACGCCAGCATAAGCCACGATCTTGTCCATGATCTCTAGGCCGGAAAGGCCCTTCAGATCACTGTTCTTATAAAAGTCGATGCCGTTCGGCTCTTTCTTGGAGCGCAGCAACGCATTGGAATAGGGCAAGCGGATGATGTTGAAGCCAAGGTCTTTCATCTGCCCCATCATCTGGCGCCAACCCCGTGTCCAGATACCGTGGGGTGCCAGGTTCGGCGTCTCGAGGCCGAACCAGTTTACGCCGTGCAGCCTAACTGGACGGCCGGATGCATCGACGATCCGGCCATTGAGCGTTGCTAATGGCCCAAGCGCGCCGCTGCTGGAGGGTGCCGCCTGTGTTGTCGGCGCATTTGGACGATATGCGGCAGATTGCACGCCATCATCATCACGGATCACGGCCCGCGCTTGCCCGCACGTGACCTGGGCACCATCGACACGACCAAGTGCGATATAGGCCGCTTCGTCGCCTTCAAGCGTTTTGTCATCACGGATCGTCAAGACGATTTTGACCTCCGTCTCTCCGGGCATCAGCACCAGGTTCGGTGCCGGTGCCAGATAATCCACCCCAGCTTGGGCGTCCCCGCCAGAAATCCGCAATGAGGCCATAACAGGCCAAGGTGCCGGACGGTCAAGCCGGGCAATGACAGTAACAGAGCCCGCACTTTCTTTCGCCTCGCCGTCCACGAGCGTCAGACGCGGGCTACCGGCGGCATGCGCTGGCAGCATGGCCACCGTACTGGCGAGCAAAAGCAACCCTGCGGTCAGGGCGGCAAATGGCAGGCGATCATTCAGGCATTTGGTCATGGCGGGCAAATCCAGCTCTATTCAAAGCTGAATATGCCCCGAACGCCTTACAACACGCCTAAACCGTTCGCCGCAATTGTCCCTAAAATGCGCGCGAGTTTCGCCCGCCAGCCATTAACCTTGTTTAGTACACCACAACGCTACGAATGCTTTCACCGGAATGCATCAGGTCGAACGCTTTATTGATGTCTTCCAAGGGCATGGTGTGGGTGATCAGCGGATCAATGGAGACTTTGCCTTCCATATAGAGATCAACGATCTTTGGCACATCCGTCCGTCCGCGTGCGCCACCGAACGCAGACCCACGCCATACCCGGCCTGTTACCAGCTGGAAGGGACGGGTCGAAATCTCAGCACCTGCAGGTGCCACACCAATGATGATGCTTTCACCCCAGCCTTTGTGGCAGGATTCAAGCGCTGCCCGCATAACTTCAACATTACCAATGCACTCGAAAGTATAATCCGCCCCACCTTGCGTGATATCCACCAGATGGTTGACGAGATCACCGTCCAGCTTCTGTGGGTTTACAAAGTCCGTCATGCCGAACTGGGTGGCGAGCGGGACTTTGCTTTCGTTGATATCAACGCCGATGATCTGGCGCGCACCAACCATTTTCAGGCCCTGGATCACGTTCAGCCCAATGCCGCCAAGGCCGAACACGATGGCGCGGGACAGTGGCTCAACCTTGGCCGTGAACATCACTGCACCAAGGCCCGTGGTGACGCCGCAGCCGATATAGCAAATCTTGTCGAACGGTGCGTCTGGCCGCACTTTCGCCAGCGCGATTTCCGGCAGCACGCTGTAATTGGAAAACGTGCTGGTGCCCATATAATGCAGGATCTTCTCACCCTTATAGGAGAAGCGGCTGGTGCCGTCCGGCATCACGCCCTGACCCTGGGTCGTGCGCACGGCCTGGCAGAGATTGGTTTTGGGGTTCAGGCAATATTCGCACGTCCGGCATTCCGGCGTGTAGAGCGGGATCACATGATCGCCGGGTTTCAGCGTCGAGACGCCGGGACCCACCTCAACCACAACGCCAGCGCCCTCATGCCCCAAAATCGCGGGAAACGCACCTTCAGGGTCCGCGCCGGAGAGCGTGAACTCATCGGTGTGGCAAACACCGGTCGCTTTCATCTCGACCAGCACTTCGCCCGCCTTCGGCCCCTCCAGATCAACCTCAACAATCTCAAGCGGCTTCCCCGCCTCAAACGCTACCGCAGCCTTCGTTTTCATGAATTCTGCCCCTCAAAGTTCGCAATACAGACCGCGAACGCTAATCCCATTCCAGCAGGTTGTCATCCCGCCAGATATAAGCGGAGATTTCAACTACTCCCTTTGGCTGAAATTTCTGAGGGGATACATTTTATGATTGTGAATTTTAACGACCATGTGATGATAGCAGCTAACGCAACCAAGACACGTTATGG
>CAJXVF010000061.1 GCA_913060845.1 uncultured Alphaproteobacteria bacterium
GCCATAGCCATCGCGACCGGGCGTGCGGCTGACTGTGAGACCAACTGATTCTGCTTCCTGAATAACCAAATCCATCATGGCGTTGACGGCATTTGCGTCTGGGCTGGGGCTTTCTTGCTCCACCCAAACCTTCAAGGTTTGAATGATCGCGTCAGTATCCATTGCGGCTAGCAGGCGGGCAGGGTCCGTCACGTTGGTGCTCCAAGGCGAGTGTTTATGGTGATTCCTACAACGGCTGCCGCGTTACTGACCATCCCTTGATATGTGGACCACTTGTGTTCAGCCCTTGAAGTCTGGGTGCGGGATCACCATATCTTGTATGCTGGACCTGAGGGCCAGTGAGGGCGTGATGGCCAAGCTTTGGGATCGTTGCTCTGTCGTTTTAAACGCGTTCGCTTGAAGGAGGTGCGCGATGCCAAGATTGGCAGCTTTTAATAGCCCGCTTATGCTGGGTTTTGACCATTTGGAACGCCTCGTCGAGAGCGTCGCGAAAGCCTCATCCGAAGGCTATCCGCCTTACAACATTGAACAAACAGGTCCAGAAGGCCTACGTATTACGTTGGCCGCCGCAGGCTTTCGTCGTGAAGATATGGATGTCCAGATTGAGGATAATCAGTTGATTGTCCGTGGCGTCCAGCCGGAAGATGACGGCGACAAGGTATTTCTGCATCGTGGCATTGCTGGTCGACAATTCCAGCGCCGGTTCGTGCTGGCTGAGGGGATCGAAGTTGGGTCTGCCACCATAGAAAATGGCCTTCTGCACATCGACCTGCAGCGACCGAAACCCGAAAGCCGGGTTCGCACTATTGATATCCAGGGCGGTTGAACGCCCATCCGTAGCTCGTGGAGCGAGACTATGACGAAGCATCAGAGTGAAGTTGAAATGACCGAAATGGCAGGAAACCAAGTTGACCTTGAGTCGCTCGGATTGTCAGAGGTCGCGTATTTAAAGGCTGCCGTCGTCGATGAAATGCCGGGGTTCGCGATCTACGCGGCAAACGGCGTCGCAATCGGGTTTGCACCTGAGCGGAATCAGGCGATCGGAGCGATTATGTCCAATGAAATGGCGCTTGCAGCGCTTCACTAACCACTTGTCTTGAAAGTGTCATGGAATTGGCGCTGACGGCGGCCATTGCTTCCGTTAGCATCGGGGGATG
Organism: uncultured Alphaproteobacteria bacterium; assembly: GCA_913060845.1. GTDB lineage: Bacteria > Pseudomonadota > Alphaproteobacteria > Bin95 > Bin95 > VMCJ01. Next base: position 1,158 of record CAJXVF010000061.1, read on the forward strand.
CAGAAATCCGCCGATTCTTTTCTGAGAGCATTATTCCAAGCGGCTGTTGACCGGGCTGATCCGCGCGGCGTGTTGACTGATGCGCTACCGCAGCAGCCGGTGACTGGACGGGTTATCGTTCTAGGCGCAGGTAAGGCCGCTGCGTCTATGGCAGCCGCGCTCGAGGCAGCGTGGACCCGCCCACTGGAAGGCCTGGTAGTGACGCGTTACGGTCATGGCCTGCCGCTAAAGCAGATTGAGCTTGTTGAAGCGAGCCATCCTGTGCCTGATACAGCAGGTGCTGAAGCTTCAGCTAGGGTTTTGGCGCTAGCGGAGAGTGCGGGTGCTAATGATACGGTCATATTCCTAGCATCCGGCGGTGCATCAGCGCTGCTGAGTGCGCCAGCCGCTGGCATATCGCTTGACGAAAAGCGGGCGCTGACAAGTGCTTTGCTGAAGTCCGGTGCCACGATCCATGAAATGAACGCTGTTCGAAAGCATTTATCCGCGGTGAAGGGCGGGCGGTTAGCGGTCGCAGCTGCCCCCGCCAGGCTTCTGACATTAGCAATTTCTGACGTCCCAGGTGATGATCCCGATGTGATTGGCTCTGGCCCTACTGTGCCTGATGCGTCCACATTGGCAGAAGCCAAGACCGTACTGGCGCATTACGGCATCGAGGCAGCCCCAAGCATCCAGGCGCGTCTGAATGCGCCCGAGGCGGAAACGCCAAAACTTGGCGATCCCGCCTTTGAACGCGCGACGTTCCATATGATTGCTACACCGCAGGCTTCGCTTGAAGCCGCACGGGATATGGCGATTGAGGCAGAGTTAGCTGCGCCCATTCTGTCTGATCGGATTGAGGGCGAGGCGCGTGACGCGGCCAAGGTGCTCGGTGCCCTAGCGCTGGCATCATCTGCAACAGGCGATCCGTTTGCGTCGCCAGCGGTTCTTCTTTCCGGCGGGGAAACAACGGTTACCGTCCGCGGCAGTGGTCGCGGTGGTCGTAATGTTGAATTTCTACTGGCGCTCGCGATTACGCTGGAAGGGGCAAAAGGCATTTCTGCCATCGCCTGCGATACAGATGGCATTGATGGCAGTGAAGATAATGCCGGGGCCGTTATTACGCCGACAACGCTAGCGCGGGCCCAGTCTTTGGGCATAGATGTGCAAGCGCGCCTTGCGGACAATGATGCCTATAGCGTATTCGCGGCATTGGGCGATCTCGTTATGACAGGCCCAACGCTAACGAATGTAAATGATTTCCGCGCCATTTTGGTCGACGGAGAGTTTGGGGGACAGGATTGATATGAGCTTGATGCACATACGTCGACGCCGGAACGTCAAGATTGTCGCCACACTCGGCCCCTCCACAACGAGCTATGAGGAAATCCGTGCGGTTTTTGAGGCTGGTGCAGATGTCTTCCGCCTGAACTTCAGCCACGGCGAGCATGCTGACCACGCGGCCCGCATGAAAATCATCCGTCAGATCGAGAAAGAAGCACATCGGCCAATCGGCGTTATGGCTGACATGCAAGGCCCCAAGCTTCGGATGGGTCGGTTTAAAGGCGGCAAAGCGAAATTGAAGGCCGGGCAGGCGTTCCGTTTGGACCTTGACGAGAATAATGAAGGTGATGAAACGCGGGCACCGCTTCCGCACAAAGAAATCTTCCAAGCGCTGGAGCCTGGCGCTGAAGTGCTGATGGACGACGGGCGCATCCGAATGGAAGTGGTCTCACTGAAGCCAGACAGCGCTGAGATGAAGGTGACAGCCGGTGGCGTTCTCTTAGACCGCAAGGGCGTGAACCTGCCCGGCGTTCTGCTGCCTGTATCGCCGCTGACTAAGAAAGATCGCATTGACCTGGAATATGCGATCAGCATTGGCGCAGATTGGATCGCGTTGTCATTCGTGCAGCGCCCAGATGATTTGGCCGAAGCCCGTGCGCTTATTAAAGGCCGGGCAGGGCTCCTAACCAAGTTTGAGAAACCTGCTGCAATCAAGCAGATGGACCAACTTGTTGAGCTTTCAGATGCAGTTATGGTTGCCCGTGGCGACCTTGGTGTTGAGACGCCGCCTGAAGACGTGCCGTTGGCGCAGAAGCAATTGATCCGCGCATGTCGCCTTCAAGGTAAGCCCGTCATCGTCGCAACCCAGATGTTGGAAAGCATGGTTACGGCACCCGCACCAACCCGGGCTGAAGCGTCCGATGTGGCGACGGCTGTGTTCGATGGCGCTGATGCTGTCATGCTTTCTGCTGAGACGGCTGCCGGCCAATACCCGGTCGAAGCCGTATCGATGATGGATAGGATTGCGGTGCGGACGGAAAGTGATCCCGGCTATCGGGATGCGTTGAACGCCACGCGACACGACCCAGATCCGACCGCTGCGGACGCTATTTCACGCGCTGCACGTCAGGTGGCTGAAACGATTTCGGCTGCCGCTATCGTGACCTACACGACCTCCGGCTCCACCACGCTCCGTGCCAGTCGTGAGCGCGCAGAAGCGCCGGTCTTGGGGCTGACATCCAGGGTCGAGACGGCACGACAATTGGCACTCGCCTGGGGTGTACGGCCTGAGCACACAGCGGACGTAACCGATTTCTCTGAAATGGTGCGGAAAGCGTGTGCCATTGCCTATGATCGTGATCTGGCCAAGCTGGGTGACCGGATTGTCGTTACAGCGGGCGTGCCATTCGGGACGCCGGGCTCGACCAATGTTTTGCGCATTGCCTGGATTACAGGGGATGAGGCGTGAGTTTTGAAGGAATACTGAATGTCTAAAGCTGTTGAGGCGCGGTTGGCCGCCACCGTAATTCTGGCGCGTGACGCGGGCGATTGCATGGAATTATTCATGGTTGTCCGCCACCACCAGATCGATTTTGCATCGGGCGCTTTGGTGTTTCCAGGCGGGTCAGCGACCGCCAGCGACCGCGATCCACGGGTGCGGGCCGTGTCCGATGGTGCTGATGGCCTCACCGATGACACGCTGGCAGCCAATGTCGCTGCAATCCGGGAGTCTTTTGAGGAATGTGGCGTGTTATACGCGCGCCCAAACGGCTCAGAGACGCTGGTTGATGGTGTTCGGGCAGCGGAACTTGGCGATAAGTACCGGGTGGACCTTGAGGCCGATAAAATCGGAATGGCTGATATTGCGGAAGCCGAAGGCCTGCGTATCGCCGTTGATCGAATGGTGCATTTCGCCCACTGGATCACGCCGCCACATATGCCTAAGCGTTTTGACACGCACTTTTTCATCGCCGAAGCGCCCATGGACCATGTTCTGGCCCATGACGGCCATGAGAATGTTGATTCCGTTTGGATTACGCCGCTTCAAGCGTGTGATGATGCTGACGCTGGCACCCGCACCGTGATTTTCCCGACACGGCTGAACATTGAAAAAGTAGGCCAGAGCCCAAGCGTATCCGCTGCAATCGCCCGCGCACGGAAAGAACCGGTGGTAACAGTGCTGCCAGAATCCGAGAAGGTCGAAGGCGGTCGGATAATGCGCATTCCAGAGGCTGCGGGCTATGGAGCAGCGGAACTCTTTGTTGAAGGCGGATCTGGAAAGGCTGCACGTATTCGCTATCCAGATGGGACGGAGCGCACAACGTCAATCGCTATGAAGCCAATCCACGACGTGGATTAGCCGACATCGAAGTCCAATAGCGCTGCCAATCCTTCACCACCGCCGCCGGGCTGTGTGATCGGTGATGCGCCGATGGTCTTGGGGCGGAGGACGCCTGTCACGGTCAACGTTGTCATGAATTTACGCAGCAATGGGACAGTGAAGGTGGCCAGTCGAATTGGTGGAGCCAGCAACACGATGCTGAAAACGCCAAGAATGGTCGTGATATTCTCCAAAATGTCAGCGCCAAGCGCGCCAAACGCTGTCGCCGCTGCATAAATCGCAGCAGAGAATACGGCCCAAGCGAGGCCCATTGAGATTGCGAAGAGCGCGATATAAGCCACGACCATTGTCGTTGGCAGTTCAGACTTGAAGCCAAGGTCTGCGATACGAACATGGGCAACCGTGCGCCGGGCCTCAATCGTCCGATAGGCGATATAAGATATGCCTAAGGTGAAGGGCAGGAGCAGATAGCAGCCGATCCATAACCATGTGAGCCTCCCTGTGGGAAGGTCACACTGCATGCGCTGGTCGCCCATCCAGACATTATTGTTCAGATATCTGATTTGGCGCGCGCGCAAATTGCCGAAGCTGAACCCCGCCGTTAGCACCAGTAAGATATAGCCTGAGAATGTGATCCAGAGGTAACGCATCGCGGACCCACCCTGTGCGCCGCGCACACCGCGCCAAAGCGTCCTGGAAAGGCGGTATCGTCGGGCTTGAAAAGCGCCAAGGGGCATCAGCACGACCCATACTAGGCCGAACAGGCCGACCTCCCAAAGTGAGCCGTCTCCATCAGAGAAAATGAACGGGGCGATGCTGGCGATCAAAAACAGCGGTGCCAGCAGCGATACAACGATGAGGAAGCTGCGGAAAAGCTCCAGCCCATTTCCGGTGTATTCCAGCGGCTCCTTATCAATCTCCAAGTGGCCCCAAAGGAATTGGCGAACTGCTGCCTTTGCCCAAAAGCGGTAGACGCCGGCAGTCACCATGATGATCAGCGTCAGCTTGCTCAACAGGCGGAGCGCATCTCCCTCTGTGCCTGTGAATGCAAGGCCAACGCCAGGCGCTTCGGCCACAGCGTCTCCTGCGCTGTCATGGGGCTTGGGGTCCCAGGGACGACGGCGGGGTTTGGAAATTTCGAGATACGGCATAAAACGCTCATCAGACTAGGGACTTTTAGCAGGATAGCCGCAAATGCCTCGACGCGCTTTCATTTTCGGCCTCGGATTTACAGGTAAGCGATTTGCTGACGCCCTCCAGGCCAAGGGCTTCCAGGTCAGTGGAACAACCCGAAGCGGCGAGGCGGTTAATGACATTGAAAAGTTTGCCTATGGACCGGACGCAGCGACGTTAAGTGATGTGGCGCCGCTTGATGACGCGACGCATGTGCTTTTGTCCGTGCCGCCCGGTGCCGATGGCGACCCAGTGCTTCATGACTTCGGCGAAAGGCTAGCGGCAAATAAGAATCTGGAATGGGTTGGTTACCTCGGCACTACGGGGGTTTATGGCGACCGTGATGGGGGCGAGGTGGACGAGACATCGGCGCTAAACCCAAGCGGGGAACGTGGCGCTAGGCGCGTTGCGGCAGAGGCAGGATGGCTGAAGCTATATCAAGACCACGGCTTACCACTGCACATTTTCCGTCTGGCGGGCATCTATGGGCCAGGCCGTAACGCGCTGGCTCAAGCGAAGGCCGGAACCGCAAGGCGTTTGATCAAGCCGGGACATAAGTTCAGCCGCATTAATGTGGACGACATTGTGAAGGTGCTGCTGGCCTCGATGGAAAAGCCAAACCCCGGCACTGCATATAATGTGTGTGATGACTGTCCCTCTGAATCCGCCGAGGTAGCACTCTATGCGGCAGAACTCTTGGCGCTTGAGCCGCCACCCGCCATCCAGTTCGCAGATGCCGAACTTTCCCCAATGGCGCTGAGCTTTTATCGGGATAATAAAACCGTCAGCAACGCGCGGATTAAGCAGGAGCTTGGAGTTAAGCTCCGCTACCCCTCATACCGCGAAGGGCTCCGCGCATTGCTGATAGACTATTCTGCCGGTTGAGGCGCTGGGACCATATTCTGCTCACCGGCCGCTTGCCTCGGTAGGATCAGCGCCGCTGAGACAATGAGGCAAGCCGCAGCTGCTAAGATCAGCAGGATTGTCTGGAAGCCATCAGAATCCGTTGGCGAGCGATCCAAAACGTAGGATGCAAACGGCAGGACCGACGCGCCAATGGTCAGGTTCAGCATGAACTTGATCGAGAGCACTTTTGCGCGCCATTTATCCGGCACATAGCGCGATAAAACGGCGTCCGTAATCGGAATTTGGCCGAAAACAGCCGCCATCGCTAGGAACGCGACTAGGAACAACGTCCAGTCAGCCTGATAGGCCATGATAAAGATGATAACTGGCTGCATGGCCGCAATCGTTACCAACACAGGCTTGATTGGTCGGTTGTCGATGATCTTGCCGACAGCGATCTGCGCGAATGCTGCCGTTGCATATACGGCACCAGCCAGCAGGCCGGTCATAGCAACGTCTGTTGAAATCCCATTCAGCTTGACCTCAAACAGGCGCGGCATAAGGAAAATTAGCGCACCGAAAACGAAGCCGCCGCCCATGGTCACAAGACCAAGGCTGATGAGGGCGCGCTTCCATCCAGGTGCCATGCCGACCATGGCCTTCTCACGCGCACTGGCAGGCGGTGGGACAGCTTTGCCAGACCGCACGAAGTACCAGAATGCCAACCCGATCCCAATGGAGAGAATGCCCGGTAAGATAAACGCGAGCCGCCAATCATAAGAGGCCAAGATAAAACCGGTGATCAGAGGAGCGGCTGCAACGCCCATATTGCCCCATACGCCGTTGACGCCCAGCCGCCAACCGACCCGGCCACCGCCCTGGATCACCATAGTGATGCCGACGGGGTGGTAGATTGAGGCGAAAATGCCGATCAGTGCCAAGCCAATGCCCAGCTGTAGCGGGGTATCAGCGAAACTGGCCAGGATTGAGGCCACGCCAATACCGATAAAGAAGATAACAATAAGCGGATTGCGGCCCCACTTGTCTGCGGCTTGAGCGGACAGAGGTGCTGCCGCGCCGAACAACAGAGCAGCCGGCGTGCCATAGATGATCATGTCATCATAACCCAGGCCCCAAGCCTTGCCTGCATCGTAGGCAGCTTTGGCGAAGATCAGCATGAACAGATGATCGATGAAGTGGCCAAGATTCAGGAATAGAAAGCGGAGGCGTTGCGCGCTCATGAAAGGTAGCTCCGTAAAGCCGCTTGCGGAGAATGCGGCAAGCGGTCAATTTCAAGCTGAAACCTAAGCTAGGAATATCAGCATGTCGAACGAGTGGTCGCCGGATACGCTTATCGCCCAAGCCATGGGTGAAATTGAGCCTGTTTATAAAGGCGTCGTCCCGCCCATCCATCCTTCAACGACATATATTCGTGATCCAGATAACTCCTATCCGACAGGCGTTGCATACAGCCGGGACGATAACCCGACGACGCGGGCACCGGAGCGGTTGCTGGCAGCGCTAGAGAAGGGCGAGGAGGCATTGCTGTTCGCGTCTGGCATGGCATCTGCTGTCGCCGTGTTCGAGACTTTGCCGATTGGCGCCCATGTGGTTGCGCAGAACGTAATGTATTGGGGGCTGCGAGAATGGCTCCGGTCAAAAGATGAAGCGGGCCGACTGTCCGTTACCTTCGCGGCGTTGGAAGAACCGGGTGCAGCGGAAGCAGCTGTGCGGGCCGGTGAGACCAAACTGGTATGGGCCGAGTCGCCTTCAAACCCGCTATGGCGCGTTATCGATATCCAAGCCGTCGCTGATGTTGCGCATGGGGCAGGGGCCGTGTTCGCCGTTGATTCTACGGCTGCAACGCCAATCCTGACGCGACCGCTGACATTGGGTGCTAATATCGTCATGCATTCTGCGACCAAGTATTTGAACGGACATTCGGATGTCATCGCAGGTGCCTTAGCCTTCAAGGATAAAGGCCCGCTTTGGCAACTGCTAAAAACGTATCGCCATGATACGGGCGCCGTGCTGGCACCTTTCGAGGCATGGCTGCTGCTCCGAGGCATGCGGACATTGCACATCCGGGTGCGGGCTGCATCATCCGGCGCTTTAACACTTGCCCGTCAGCTGCAAAGCCATCCAATGATTGAGCAA
>CAJXVF010000062.1 GCA_913060845.1 uncultured Alphaproteobacteria bacterium
TCTACACCTCTCTATTCGTCGGCAGCGTCAGATGTGTATAAGAGACAGGATGCACGGTTCGCAACCAGACGCACTCGTGCTTTGCCATGAGCCGACACGGACCCATATGCGCAATCTGCCCCACATGCCCATTCCCCGAATGGAAGATGCGTTGGAGCAATATGTGGCGTTTGGAAAATTGACAAACCCGAATGTCCGCTTCGCTGGCATTAGCGTGAACACCTCCCAAGTCTCTGCTGATGAAGGCAACAAGCTGATGGCGGATATCGAGCAGCGCTATGGCCTCGTGACAGTCGATCCAATCCGCCAGGGCCCTGGCCGGATTGTCGACGAACTTCTCAAGATTTAGAGGCAGTACAGCCTATGTCGATCACGCTGACCGCCCGCGAGGAAGTGTTTCCCATCCGGGGCGTATTTCGCATCAGCCGGGGTGCGCGAACGGAAAGCCGCGCCGCTGTCGCAACCATCACCGACGGCGCGTTCACTGGCCGTGGCGAATGTATGCCCTATGCCCGGTATGGCGAAACTGTTCAGTCCGTCTTGGGTGAGATTGAGCATGTTGGAGGGGTGCTGAAGAACGGCGCTGACCGGGATGCCATTCAAGGCTTGATGAACCCGGGTGCAGCCAGAAACGCAATTGATTGCGCGCTTTGGGACCTGGAGGCCAAACGGGCGGGGAAACGGGCCTGGGACATGGTCGGCATGCATGCGCCAACGGGTGTTGTCACGGCATATACGCTTAGCTTGGACACACCAGAAGCAATGGGCGCTGCAGCGCTTGCCGCCAAAGCAAGACCGCTGCTGAAAATTAAGCTAGCGGGTGAAGGTGATCTTGATCGGGTCGCTGCTATTCGCCAGAACGCGCCTGACGCCGTTCTCATTGTGGACGCCAATGAAGGCTGGACGCCGGATATGGTGGAACCATTTTCGGCGGAACTTGCGAAGCTCGGCGTCGCAATGATTGAACAGCCTCTGCCGTCAGACGCTGACGCAGCACTCGCTGACCTGCCGCATCCTGTACCGCTCTGCGCCGATGAATCAGCTCATACGGCGGCTGATATCGGGGTGCTTAAAGGGCGCTATGACGTTGTAAACATCAAGCTCGATAAGACCGGCGGTCTGACAGAAGCGCTGAAATTCCGTGCGGCTATTTTGGATGCCGGCATGCAAGTGATGGTTGGCTGCATGCTTGGTTCATCGCTGGCTATGGCACCGGCGATGATGGTCGCAGGCGGCGCTAAATTCGTTGATCTCGACGGACCATTGCTTTTAGCGGAAGACCGCGCGCCCGGGCTTTGCTATACGGGCTCCAACATCGCGCCGCCGCCCCAAGAACTCTGGGGCTGATTGCTGCGCTTCACGGGCTGAATCTAGGAAAAGAACATGGGTTTTAATTGCGGCATTGTCGGGCTGCCGAATGTCGGTAAGTCTACGCTTTTCAACGCTTTGACAGCGACAGCGGCGGCTGAGTCGGCGAACTATCCCTTCTGCACGATTGAGCCGAATGTTGGCCGGGTTGCTGTGCCAGATGTGCGCCTGGATGCGCTGGCATCAACGGCAAAATCAGCCAAGATCATTGCGACGCAGTTAGAGTTCGTCGATATCGCAGGTCTCGTGCGCGGTGCCAGTCGTGGCGAGGGGTTGGGCAACCAGTTCCTCGGCAATATCCGTGAGGTTGATGCGATTGCCCATGTGCTGCGCTGCTTTGAAGAGGGCGACATTACCCACGTTGAAGACTCGATTGATCCCATTCGGGATGCGGAGATCGTTGAAACAGAGCTCATGCTCTCTGATTTGGAAAGCCTGGAGCGCCGCTATGATCAGGCCCGGAAACGTGGCCAAACTGGGGATAAAGAAGGCAAGGCGCTGGCAGCCATCATGGGCCCTCTGGTTGAGGCGCTGAAAGACGGTAAACCGGCGCGGACGGTGGTGTTCGACAACAAGGAAGACGTCAAGATCGCCAAGAGCTTGCAGCTGCTCACGTACAAGCCTGTGCTCTACGTTTGCAATGTGGATGAGGAATCAGCGGCTGATGGAAATGCGCTTTCCGAGAAAGTGCGCCTGAAGGCAGAGGCTGAAGGCGCCGCATATGTCGTTGTCTCCGCCGCCATTGAATCCGAGATCGCACAGCTTTCGACTGACGAAGAGAAGGCCGAGTTCCTAGAGACGATTGGTCTTGAAGAGCCCGGCTTGAACCGCGTAATTCGCGCTGGGTATGAGTTACTGGGCCTGATCACGTTCTTTACGGCTGGTCCAAAAGAGGCGCGCGCCTGGACGGTTCGTGACGGAGCCGCCGCACCAGAAGCCGCTGGAGAGATCCATACAGACTTCGAGCGCGGCTTCATTGCTGCAGAGACTATTGCCTACGAAGACTATACCAGCTTAGGCGGCGAAACCGCTGCTAAGGAAGCCGGGAAAATGCGGCAAGAAGGACGCAATTACATCGTCAGCGACGGCGACGTAATGCTATTCCGCTTCAACGTTTAAGGCTGCAGAGGATATTGCCCTAGCTTGTCCGGAGACGAACGTCCCCGCCAAATTTCCCTGGGTCCTTCTTTGACGCCGTTATAAGCGCATCAATGAAGGGTTTGATGTTTGTGCGGATAGTGCCTTCATTTGCCAAACGGAGGCGTTCTGCACCTAGGGCTGCATCGGAGAAATTCGCCGGATAGGGCGTTTTGATTGTTTCATCAAATACAGAGCCGTTAGTCGCGTGGGCGACTTGATATCTGACTGTGCTGGTAACTGTCATATCGAAACCCATTATCGGCTGCTCTAAGCTTATCAGGGTAGTCGTCAGAACGAGTGGGCCATTGGCCTCAGAAAGCATGGTGTGCTGCTTTAGCGAAAGCCTGAGCGCGGACGAAAAGTCCTCGTTTGAGACCTCGGAAATCCACATAGGATCAGTTTTCTTGCCACCAGTGACCACACTAAGCTCGACACTGTTCTTCAGCGGGCTTCCGTCAACCAAAACGGCGTTTTGGGATACATCTGCAATCATCGCCGAAGTACGTGCAGGTTGCGCGCAAGCTGCAGTCACAAGACCGAGTGCGGCGACGAGTGCTAATTTACGAAGAAATTCTGGCATGATTCCTGCTCCATATTTGCAGACCTAAAAGGGACGATGGTATCGTTCTGAAGCATTTGATTTAAAGGCCATTTAAAATGATTACAAATCGAAGTTTGACCGCGATGGCACTCACCTGCCTGGTGCTTGCAAGTTGCGGTGGACGTGTTGCCCGTCCAGTTGAAGAAACACGGGATCATGACAAAGCGTTGTCATGCGACCATCTCAAGGCAGAGAAGAGCGTGAATTTCGAACGGATGGCAGATCTTGCTGGTGAAGAAAAAGCTAAGCATGACCTTAATGCAGGCGTCTTCATGGCCTCGCCACTCTTCCTTGATCTGACTAACGTTGAGCAGAAAGAAGTGGAGGCGCTTACCGCGCGCAACAAGATTCTTGATGCCGAGATTGCACGACGCAATTGCCCGGTTCCGTCGAATTAGGTCTACCGCCTAATCCACAGCGATGGCGAAAATCACATAGGCTTGGGCACTCAATGAGACTTCGCCCTCTGCGATGGAGGCGGCTTTGGACATGGCGGCCATTTGTATCATTTCGCCTCTGCCGCCTTGTGGGCGTTGGGCGTCACTGATGGACAGCACGGGGCCAAGCTTTACGCTTGCGGCTGCTGCCATTAGCTCTGCTTTCCGGCGGGCGTCTTTGACGGCGTCCATGCGGGCTTGATCCAGCAGGGGGGCAGGGTTTTCGATTTGGAAGCTGATGGAGTTGAAGCGGTTCGCACCTGCGGTCGCAAGCGCATCAATCACGGCACCGACACGGGCGACATTCCGAACTTTGATCCGCAGCAGATTGTTTACCTGAAAGCCTGTTATTTTAGGCTGATTCTTGGGCGCTGACCGTCTGTCCTGCCAGACGGGGCCGACATTGAACTGGCTGGTCTGCATATCCTTGCGATCAATGCCAGCGGCAGTGATGGCGGAGAACACGCCTTCCATGATGGCTGAGTTTGCAGCGATCGCATCTGCGGCCGTCTTCGCCATGGATTGCACGCCAACGCTGATCATCGCGATGTCTGGCTTGGCGCTGACTTGGGCCTGTCCGGTAACACTGATGCGGCGGTTTGCCTGCCCAGCCATTGCGGAGGCGGGGAGCAGCAGCAATAGGCATAGAGTTGTCAAAATGCGCATGGAAGAAAGCCTCTCAGATCATGTTGGATGGTTAGATAACACGCTGATTAGGGAGAAATTGGGGCGCCCGCACTGCGCCGTTTCCAGCCGAGCCACAATGCGGCGGTCAGCGATAACAACAGGAGTGGCAGCGCGCCGATATTCACCCAATTCCAGCCGAACGCATGCATGAGCGCGCCAGAAGACAAGGAGCCTATTGCGACCAGCGAGAAGATGATGAAGTTCGTCGCCGCTTGAGTTTTGGCGCGCTCTGCGGGTGTGTGAGATTCTGTTAGCAGGTTGGTCGAGCCTGTGAATGCGAAGTTCCACCCAAGGCCAAGCAAAGCCATTGCCGCCCAGAAATTGATGACCTCCGTGCCTGACAGCGCGATGACGACGCTGATTGCCTGCAAGGCGATACCTGCAGCAATCACCTTTATGACGCCAACCCTTGCGATGATTGACCCGGTGAAGAACCCTGGCGCGTACATGAAGAATATGTGCCATTCGATCACCAGCGCAGTTGAGCTAAACATATGGCTTGCGTGATGCATCGCCAGCGGTGTGGATGTCATCAGCAGGTTCATCACAGCCTGGCCAATCATGGCGCAGAGCGTGGCTACAATGAACACGGGCTGGCGCATAATCTGGCCGATACTCCGCCCGCCCGCCTGCTTTTCCGCTGGCGTTAGCTTTGGAATATCAACGGCCATCACCACAAGGCCGCTCATTACCGTTAGGGCGACCAGGAACATATATGACGCCATAAACGGCTTATCCGGGATCATCATATGCCCGGCTTTGGCTAACTCTGGCCCGACAAAGGCCGCCACCAATCCTCCTGTTAGCACCAATGAAATCGCCCGCGCCTTAAAGGCAGGTGTGGCCACGTCAGCTGCTGCAAAACGGTAGAGCTGCGCGAATCCGGAAAATAGGCCGAATAGCAGTGCGCCCAGGCAGAAAATCAGAAAATCTTCGACATAAATGCCCCAAATGCAGGCCAACCCACCGACCACGCCGATGGAAGACCCTGCTGCAAAACCGGGGCCGCGCCCAATCCGCTGCATCAGCATGGACGCTGGAATACTCGCAGCTGCGGTGCCGATCACGGCAAGTGATATGGGGACTGTCGATAGGGCCTTATCCGGCGCGATCTCGTAGGCGATCAGCGGACTGGTCGCGACCAGCAGCGCGCGTCCGGAATTGTAGAACATCTGGCATGTCGCCAGTACGGCGACATTCCGCCAGTCGCGGCGGCTAGCTGTATCGGTTGCGCTCATTGTTTAAAACTTTGACCGCCGGTCCTCGACGTTCGCGCGTATGTCGATCAGCACAGTCTTGCCTTCAGCATTCAACCGCTGCGCTTCTTGGAGCGCTGGTGCGATTTCGGACGTTTTGTTAACGTGAATACCAACCGCGCCCATGCCCTCTGCGATCTTCGCGTAGTCGCCGTGCATCGTGGAGATGCCATATTCAGTCCGCGCCTCTGGGCCAATCGCCCCCTGGGTTGGACCTGAATATGTGGCCATGGCGCTATTGTTGAGGAGGACGGTTGTGATCGCTGCGCCGGAGCGGACAGCGGTTTCAATATCTGTGCCGGACATGCCGAATGCGCCATCGCCCATTATGTTTAGGCAGAATTTCTCCGGTGCAGCCATCTTCGCGCCGATCATTAGCGGAATGCCGAACCCAAGATGGGTGGTCTTGCCCCAGCCGATATAGCTGTGCGGCACTGTCGCTTGGTAGAAGGGCACGATGGTGTCCCGCGGCGCACCTGCATCATGGGTGACGATGCTGTTCTCAAGGTCCAGCGTCTGATTCATTTCATGGATGACGCGGTAGTAGCTGATGGGCTCTTCTTCTGATTCCAGGATAGGCGTCCATTCGGCCATCCATTCGGCTTTGACAGCAGCAACCTCAGCTTCAGCTTTCGCGCGGTCACGGGCTCCGGATGCTCCAGCCAACGCTTTTACGCACGCGACTAGAGCCTCAATGGTTAGTTTGGTATCGCCGACCAGGGCGATATCTGCGGCTTCATCCTTGTTGATGTCGTCTGGATTATTGGTGTTGTGGATGATGGTTTTTCCACCGCGTACCGCTTGCCCATAAGGTGTCCGGGTCAGGCTGGAGCCAAGCGCTAGCAGCACGTCGCTGTTTGATAGCCAATGATGCGCTGCTTTGGTCGTAGCGCCGCTGCCAGCGCCAAGCGCCAGGGGGTGTCGCTCATCAATAGCGGACTTGCCGGGCATGGTGCAGAACACCGGCGTTGCGGTCAGTTCCGCTAGTTCCTGCAGTGCCTCGGTAGCGCCTGCGGCCAACACGCCAGCGCCAGCCCAGATCAATGGGTTCTTGGCGACGATCAACGCTTCGGCAGCATCTCTAATATCGCCCGGCTCTGGAATTTGGCGAAAGAGCTTCGGTGAGACATAGGGTGCTGCATTATCAGAAACCTCCTGGCTGCAAACATCTGCCGTCAACTCAACAACGACAGGACCTGGTGCGCCATTCCGAAGGGCATGGAAGGCGCGGCGCATGACATCCACGACCTGGCTTGGCGTGTAAATCGCCTCCACCTGCTTGGCCCAACCCTGATAATTTTGGACAGCACTGAAGTTCGGCTTTACGCCAAGCTTGTCCAGATTATTGCCACCAAGAAACACCAATACGGGAATATTGTCGGCATAGGCCTGCGCTAGACCGCCCATGATATTCTCTGCACCGGCCTGCGCCTGCACAGCGACCACGCCAAAGCGTTGGCGGTCACTGATACGACTGAACCCATCGGCCGCCATCATGGCGCCGCGCTCATGGCGGAATGCTACTGGGCGGATGCCAACTTTAGCAGCAGCTGAAATCAACGGATTGCTTGGGAAACAGGACATCCACTCGACGCCTTCCTGCTTCAGGATATTGGCGATCAGTTCGATGCCGTTCATGTGTTCTCTCCTAAGAATCATCGCGCGTGTTCGGGCTATCGTCTGCCGAACACAGTCCCTCTGTCCATGGGCGCCACTGCTACCATTTCAGCACGGCTTTTGCGGCAGGCGTATTGCGGAACCGCGCGTCCCAGGCTTGCAGGTTGGGATAGTCTTCCAACAGGTCTGCTTTGACGAAGCGCAGGAATTGCAATGCAGATTGCAGCGTGAAATCAGCGATGGATGCGCGACCGCCAGTTAGCATGTGTCGCCCATCATCCAGCTTTGATTCCAAATAGTTCATAGCCGGTGGAAGGTTGGCTTTGATTGCGGCTGCGCGTTCGGGTTCAGCCGGGCGACCGAGGGGTGAGTTGGTCGCGTGGGCGAACTGGCCCATGGGGATCGTGACTTGAAGCTCGATAATGCGTTCAAGCTCTAAAGCTCTGGCGCGAGCGAGCGGGTCTTCCGGCAGAATGCCACCCTCCGGAAATTGATGTTCCAGATACTGGATGATCGACAAGGACTCGATCAGGAATTCTCCAGTTTTAAGCTCCAACACAGGCAGCTTCGCGAAGGGGTTGCGCGCGATATGCTCGGGCTCGCGATGGCGGCCCTTCACTGTGTTAACAACGATCTGCTCGATACCAAGCTTCGGGCCGAATAACTCACGTTCCGCGATATACAGCATGACCTTGGTCGGATTTGGCGCCAGCGGGACCATATAGAGCTTCATGTGGTTTCCTCTGTTTCGGCATTTAGGCCGTCAACGATATCGACAATTTTTTCGAGCATTGCCAAGCGCTCAGCACCTTGGAGAACGGCGTCCAGCCCAAGCTTGATGGTGTTCACGCCTGCCGCGCGGTACCGCCTGAAACGCTCACGCACCATGTCCGGCGTGCCGATCGCCTGGAACCCGGTAATCATTGCGTCCGGCACACGCTTGGCTGCACCCTCGCGGTCACCTTGTATCCAAAGCGCTTGGATAGCCTCAGCGTCCTCAGCGAACCCAGCGCGGCGGAATGCGGCGTTGTAGAAATTTGTGGTCGCGGAGCCCATGCCGCCCATGTTGAACGCGACCGCCGGGCGACGGCGTTCTATCATCGCGTCCACATCTTCGCCAATTTCGACCCGGGCAGAGGCGGAGATATCAATGCTATCCAAAGTGCGGCCTTCAGCTTCAGCCCCAGTTTTGATGTAGGGCAGGTGGGCTTCTGGATGGTCTGGCGAAAATGATGTGCCAAGCCATCCGTCGGCTGCTTCGCCAGTAAAGTGCAGCGCCTTTGGACCAAGAGTGGCCAGATAGATTGGGATATTGGCAGGCTTATGGTCTAAACGCAGCGCTTTGCCTTCGCCGCCTGGCAACGGCAGCGTGAACATCTGGCCGTCATGGCGCAGACGTTCGCCAGCAAATGCAGCACGGCAAATCTGAACTGTTTCTTTCAGGCGTGTCAGCGGCATCCGGTAGGGGGTGCCATGCAGGCCCTCTACGACTTGTGGCCCGCTGACGCCGAGCCCAAGCAGAAACCGCCCTTGGGATAACGCATTCAACGAAAGCGCCGTCATCGCTGTCATGGCAGGTGCCCGAGCGCTGATCTGCATGATGCCTGTGCCGAGTTTGATCCGCTTGGTCCGGCCAGCCAGAAAGCCCAGTACTGTGGCGGCGTCTTGCCCCCAGGCTTCACCAGCCCAGGCTGCATGCACGCCTAGTCGGTCGGCACCCGCAACGAATGTCGCCATATCGGCGAGCCCGCCATCCAGATAGCGACCAACTTCAATTGAGAGTG
>CAJXVF010000063.1 GCA_913060845.1 uncultured Alphaproteobacteria bacterium
CGAGATGTAGAGAGGTCTCGTGGGCTCGGAGATGTGTATAAGAGACAGGTGTTACGGGGCGGACATCAATTTCCTCATAAGGCATCGGTCATCTCCTGCGGTCTTATGACTCTCCCCGCTGTCTTCCCCCTCACCCTGATCCCTCTCCCCCCGTTGGGGGGCGAGGGGACCCTCACTAAAGCCTTCTCTGTTGTTTCTTGAACCCTCGCCCCCCAACAGGGTGAGAGGGCAGGGTGAGGGGGGACGGTAGCGAGCCGGTTACAATTCTAACAAAAAGTCTGCGCTAACCCTTAGCTGAGGTCAAATGCCGCCAGTCGGCCTTGGCTGGAAAGCGTGACATAGGCTTGGCCGCCAGCATCAAAGCAGATATTCGTCGGCAGTAAATCCGGCATCGGATAATAGGTAACGTCTCCATCAGGCGAGACGCGCGTCAAGCCGTTCGGGATCGTCCCAATCCAAACATCGCCCGCCGCATCAACGGCAAGACTATCGAACATATGGTAGCCCGTTGGGTTAGCGAGAAGTCGCCCTGGCTGCCAAGGTGCCGGTCCTGGCGAGCGGTCAATCTTACCCGGGCTGACAATATCAAATGCCCAAAGCCGCCCCGTCGGCGTTTCCGCCACATAGAGCGTGTCGCCATCAGGCGACAGGCCAATGCCGTTCGGCCCTTCCATCGGCGCCCAAACGCGGTTGATGTCGGAGCCGTCGGCCTGAGCATAATAGACGCCGCCCCGGTCCCGATCATACTTGCGGGACTTGCCGTGGTCCGTGAAATAGAAGCCACCCGCTGCATCAAACACCAGATCATTCGGTGCGATCAGCGGACGGCCGTCGCATTCCCGGTAAAGCGTTTCGACTACACCCGTCTCCAGATCAATGGCGTCGATCCACCCCGTCGCTGCGTCTTCCTCACCATGCCCAGGCAGAATCAAGCCATCAGAATGATGGAATGCCATGCCGCCATTGTTGCAGATGTACACCCGGCCATCCGGCCCAAGCGCAGCGCCATTTGGACCACCGCCCGTATCCGCTAACGTAGAAACCACACCATCGGCGCTAATGCGAGACACCCGCCCAGCCTCAATCCCAACCACAAGAAAGCTGCCGTCAGCCAATGCGATAGGGCCTTCTGGGAAGCAAAGGCCAGTTGCGACATCCCGCAAATTGCGCTCACTCAAAGGTTTGGCTCCGGAAGAATGTGTTGCCTGGCGTCGGCAAGCCGTCAATGAAGCTTGGGCTGGCGATTTGGATGACCGTTGGACAGCTAAGATCCCTGCATTCTGGCCCTCGGTCTATCCACATATGCAGGTCCCATATACGGGGATGCCAAACAGACCGACTGGGCGTAATGCCTAACGCAATCGCATTTGCAGTATCCGCCATCACGACCACCCGGGTTTCGCCGCGAACTCCCTCCCGTCCGGGCGGTGTTGGCAGAAAACCGCCGTTATTCAAATGAAACCCAGCCTCGTGCACAAACCAGTGCTTTGAGGGTACGCATCTGAGGCTTGGCCGCCTGCGGACATCACGCTGGGTTTGCGCATAAGCCCATCCGGCCAGTCGGTAGGGGCCATCTGGGACGCCGTCCCTTAGTCGCCGGACATACTCGCGGCGCGTTTCATTCACACGCGCCATTGGCCTCGGCGCATACATAGCAAGGTCAGGCGGGCCAAATCGCACTGTGTTTGCACTAGTGGCGACCTCTGTTTTCGCCATTGTGAAGCCCATATTCCTAAGGCTCACCATCAAATGAGTTGGCACAGTATAGCCGCGCAGAGGGAGAACTACCTCTGGATTCCGAACCAGCAGGCTTTGAGCCATGGTTCGCAATAGCAACAAATCAAGATCCGTATCCGCCTGCGCGCAGCCAATCGTTTTTTCACTCAACGGCGATACAGCGACCTCAGTTTGCTGCGGCTGATTGATGGCAAGCCGACGATAGAAAACCTCCCACTGGACAAACAAGCTGTCGCCCCGCCGTGCGGCCCCAGCTACGGGATTGGCGCGCCATTCTCTGCTTGCTTGATCGAATACAGCGGTGACGCGATGCGCTTGGTCGCGGCCCGGCCAGTGGTGGCGTGCGAACGTGGCGTCAACGCGGATAATTCTGACCCCAGTTGCAGCCAAAATCGGCAGCATGCGCGCTTTTAAAACGCGCGGTTCATCGTCGATCCAATTGCCGGTCACGTCCCGAATTTGCGGCGTTTGGGCGAAAGCTGCTGTTTGCAATAATGCGCCGAGCAAGAGCGCCACAAGGGCAAGGGTCAAGCGTTTGATCATGGATTGTCAGCGTCCCAACAGTCGCCAATGCCGAGTGCGCGCAATTCATGGCGGGCGATTTCGTTTTTGGTCATGGTGCGGGGGAATTCAGCGACGAATTCGATGTAGCGGGGTGTTTTGAAGTAGGCGATATGCTCCCGGCACCACGCGACTAAGTCCTCTGGTGGAGGTTGATCCGCACCTGCGACGACCTCCACATAGGCCTTGATATCTTCCTCACCCAATTCAGACGGCACGCCCACGACGCCGTAGTCCTGTACGGCAGGATGGGCAGTCATGGCTTTTTCGACCTCGAACGCGGAAACGTTTTCACCGCGCCGGCGGATCCAATGCGCCTCCCGCCCAACGAAATACACATAGCCATCCGCATCCAGATAACCCAGATCGCCAGAGTGATACCAAAGGTTCCCCCATGCCGCGATTGTCTCATCCGGTTTGTTGATATAGCGCTGCATCACGCTGTTCGGCACGGTGGGGCGGATCAAGATCTGGCCCGTTTCGCCCTGAGGCAGCGGATTATCCTCATCGTCCACGATCAGGAATTCCGCCCAGCCATGGGGCCGCCCACAGGACCCTTGGCGACGGTCGTGCAGCGCTCACTGCACAGCAGCACGCCCATCTCCGTCATGGCGTAGACTTCCAGCATCGGCGTGCCGAAGCGGGTCTCGAATTCCTCTTTCAGTTCCCGGCGTACCTGGCTCGCCGCAATACCAACGCCGACGCGAGCCTTGTACTGTTTGTCTAATGGCGATTCCGGCGCCAGTAGCAGCACGGACATCATCGTTCCCAACGGATCAAGGATGGTCGCACCGTATTTCCGCACGATGTCCCAGTATTTGGAGGCGCTGAACCAGCGATCCATAACGCCCGTCATACCGCAATAAAGCGGCCCCGTGACGCCGAATTGCTGGCCGCCAATATGGAAGAAATGGGAGTTTGCGTAGTGGACATCATCCTCTGTCGCATCCGCAATTTCTTGGTAACGCATGGCCGCGGCGATGTAATAAAGATGCGGTGCCAGCACGCCCTTCGGCATGGAAGTGGAGCCGCCGGTGTAGACGATGCATACGGGGTCCGTCATGCCAACGTCGGCGTCCGGCAGTGTCTCGTCGCCCTCAATCAATCCATCCAACAGCCCCGCACCCGGCACACATGCAGGATCGCCATGGACGAAGACCTCTGGCGTGATTTCTAGGCTGGGCTTGGCGTCGTTGAATACGGGCGCCAATGCCTCATCAACAACGAACAGTTTGGCACCCGTGTCATTCAGGCTGTAGGTCAGATCATCCTTGGCCAGTGACACATTGAGAGAAGCGTAGACAGCACCAATCTTAGCGCAGCCGAACCAGAGCAAAGCCTGTTCGACCGCGTTATACATAAAGGTCGCGACCACATCGCCTTTGACCAAACCCCTGGCCAGCAACTGATTGGCGACACGGTTGGAGAGCCGATCCGCATCCGCATAGGTCAGCACTTCGTCCCGGCAGATCAGCAGCGGCTTGTCGCCGTATGCCGCCCGCATGACCACCAGGTCACGAAGCGTGGTTGCGTGCGGTGTACGGCCCAGGATATCCACCATGACGCTTGCCCGTTACCCGGCTTTTTGAATAGCGCGGACTTTCTGGTAGCCATCCCGCGCGAGGCAGGCCTTCAGCCATTTGTCCATGTTCGGATAGGCCGAAAGATCAAGCCGCGCTGTCGCCGCCCAAGCCAACACACTGGCGACGTTCAAGTCTGCGATGGTGAAGCGCCCGCCCATCAAATAATCCCGGTTCGCCAGATGTCCATTAAGCGCTTTGAAGGGGCGCGCCAATTCTTCCATGCATTCAGCGACGATGGCCGGGTCTTTCTCATATCCCATAGCACCAAGCGTGTGGAATAGCGCACGGAGGACGGCTTTCTCTGTTTCTGTGACCACCCACAGCGACCATTGATCGTTAGTCGCATCCTCTGCCAAGTCCTTCGGTGCCAAATCGCCACCAGCTTTCTTGGCGATATAAGTGTTGATCGCCAGGCTTTCGAACAGCACGAAATCACCGTCTACCAGCACTGGGATACGGCCATTTGGGTTGACGGCCAGGAATTCAGGCGTACCCGTTTCCTTCCGCATCACCACGTTAATCCGTTCGTATGGCAGGCCGGTTTCCTCCAGCGCCCAGATATTGCGGGCGGCGCGACTGCCGGGAATGCCGTAAAGCTTCATGGTCATGGGTCAGGCTTTCAATTTGTTTGGGCGATAGGGTCAGGTTTCTTCCGCTGCAAACTTCTTGCGGGCTTCCGCCAGTGCAGCGCGCGCACCGGGCATGTGCGGGTTAATTTCAAGCGCTGCTTCAATCCAGCGGATAGCGCCGTCCCAGTCTTCCAGCGTCATGTAGATCATGCCAAGGCCAGAGAGCGCGCCATAATGACGTGGCTCTAACTTCAGCACTTGGGCGCAGTCCGCGACGGAGCCTTCAAGGTCCCCGGTGAAGAATTTCAGCGTGGCGCGCTTATTCCAGGCCTCGGCGAAGTCTGGGTGGCGCTTAATGGCTTCGTTGAATGCACCCATCGCCACATCAATCCGGCCCCGGTTCATGGCAGACGCACCCAGCGTCAGCAGTGATTCCGTGCGGTCGTCTTCATGGCGCAGCCAGGCTTGCCAGATTTCGCGGTCCAGTGCCTGGCCAGCATGGACATTCGGCGCCGCCTGCAATTGCTTGAACAGGCCATCCAACACCGGGTCATTCTGATCGGCGGTTGCATGCATTGGCGCCAGCATGATCGTAGCTGAAAGCGCGGCGAAAAGCGGAAATGCGCGCGTCAGATATCCCATGGCGACCATTCTGGCGCCATTTTAGGCGTTACGCCAAGAGAAACTCAGCGCCGCATTCTTCAGCGACTGCGCGGGTTTCTTCAATCAGCATATCGGCGACAGGAATGCCAAGGCGCGTGCGCTCCTCCGTTTCCCTTACTTCAGGGTCGCCTGCCACCATGACCGGCTTCGACGGATCCGCTGGCGGCGTGGCGCGCAACATGTCCATCATTCGATCCATATCGTCCTCGAATTCGCCATCGGCGCGGACAAGACTTGGGTCTATCGCGAAGAAGAAATGGCCAACGTCATAGTCGGTATGTTTGGGGCGGCCTTCGTCGTCCACACCGTCTGCCCAAGCGCCAGTCAACACGGCGCACAGGATTTCAACCATCGTGCCGAGGCCATAGCCTTTATGCCCGCCGCGTTCACGATCACCGCCGAGTGGTAATTGGCGCCGGGCTGCGTGGGCGATATCGGCATTGGTGGTGGATTGGCCATCTTCATCCAACGCCCAACCTTCTGGGATCGCTTTGCCCAGGCGCTTGGAGATCGTGAGCTTACCAAACGCCACCGTCGTCGTCGCCATATCCAGGGAAAATGGTGGGTTCTTAGTTGCTGGTGCCGCAAACGCAATCGGGTTCGTGCCAAGCATGGCTTCTAGCCCAAAGGTTGGCACCATGGCAGCACCGGGCGCATTGGTCATGGCCATGCCGACCATACCCATTTCTGCGGCCATGCGGCTGTAATATCCAGCCGCACCAAAATGATTGGAATTGCGCACGCCGACAGCAGCAACCCCACAGGCCCGCGCTTTCTCGACCGCGAGCTTCATCGCCATAACAGACGGCGGATGGCCGATGGACCGGTCCGCATCAATCAGCGCCACCGCCGGTTTCTCACGAACGATTTTGAGATCCGGCTGCATGTTCATAATGCCGCGTCTGCGCCTGTCGGCGTATGACGGCAGCATGCCAAGGCCGTGGCTGTCCACGCCGGAAAGGTCCGTCGCGACCATGACTTCGACCGTTGTAGCGATACGGTCTTCGGCCATGCCCCAGGTCCGGAATACGGCTTCAAGCTGACGGCGGATCACATCCGCCGGAATGCGTTTCACGCCGGCCATGGGGTTGGTTCCTTCGGATATCGGTTCATAAGCCGCTGACCGCACTTCTTTCCCAAAGCCCAATCCATTTCGGAAAGTCTAGTCAGGACAAAAGTGCGGTCAGCGGAAAATGAGAGAAGCCTTAGTGGCTGATCTTTGGCTCAAGCGTTTTAGCCTGCTCGACCCACTTCTCAACCTGGCTTTCAGACGGCGTTTGGCGCGTCAGCTTCTTGGCCTCGTTCACCTCTTTCATCTTGGCGGCGAGGTTATCAGCGCGGCGCATCTTCAGCTCTTTGACGGTATCGACGCCAGCAGCTTCCAACAGTTCTGAATATTCTTCACCAACGCCGCTAATGCGCATCAGATCAGCCATATTCGCCCATTTCAGCAGTTGGGATTCTGTCAGGCCAGTGTCACCAGCCATGGCTTTGCGGCCTTTTTTGTCGGCGCATTTGTCCAGCAGGTCATCGGTCGTGTTGATGCCAGCTTTGCCCAGCGTCTCGCCGTATTTTGGGCCAATGCCTTCGATTTCGGTAATCTTGTAGGCCATGTCTCGCCTTCCTCATTGATTGGTTATGCGTGTTTACTGCACTCTTCCCCAACAATTGCAGCGCGCATGGACATTTTTCTTAAGGTGCATTCCGCCGTGGGGCAAGCAGTTAGCGGTTATTCGCCACCTTCCCGAAGCTCCACCCGCCGGATTTTACCAGATATAGTTTTCGGCAATTCATTCACGAATTCAATCACCCGCGGGTATTTATAGGGTGCGGTCAGGTCCTTGCAGAAATCCTGAATTTCTTCAGCCAGCGCCGGGCTGCCATTCCGCCCATCCGCCAGAATGATGAACGCCTTGACCACCTGGCCACGGATCGGGTCTGGATGGCCCACAACCGCACTTTCCATAACGGCTGGATGCTCCAGCAGCGCCGATTCCACTTCAAACGGGCTGATGCGGTACCCGGCAGACGAAATCAAATCATCCGCGCGGCCAACAAACCAAAGGTAGCCGTCCGTATCTTTTCGGGCCGTATCGCCGGTGTAGTACCAGCCGTTGCGGAAGGCATCCTGGTCAACGCCGCCGTCTGATTTCAAATAGCCATTGAACAGGCCCGGCGGCCAAGCCCCGCCCGTATCTGTGCGGACGGCGATATGGCCAACTTCTTCCGGTGCCAAGCGGTTGCCGTCATCATCCACCACATCGATATCGAAACCAGGAACCGGCTGGCCCATGGAGCCAAACTTGGTTTCCTGGCCAGGGAAGTTGGCGACGATATTGATTGTTTCCGTCTGGCCATACCCGTCGGCAATGACAGTCCCCGTATGCGTTTCCCAATAGCGGATAACTTCGGGGTTCAGCGGCTCCCCCGCACCCAAGCAACGGCGAAGGCTGGAGACATCATATTTCGACAAATCCTGCTGCGCGAACAGGCGATAGACCGTGGGCGGCGCGCAGAAGGTCGTCACCTGCAGGTCTTTGATCATGTTCAAATGCTGGTCCACATCGAAGCCCTTGCCGTCAAACAGCACAATTGTGCAGCCCAGCAGCAATTGCGGGAACAGCATGCCCCACGCGGCCTTGGCCCATCCGGTATCTGTCAGCGTCCAGTGGATATCGTCTTCGTTGAGGTCCATCCAGAACAGGCCAGTCGCCGCATGAGCCAACCCATAGCCGAAGTCCCGCGGCACCATTTTTGGCAGCGCCGTCGTGCCGGATGTGAAATAGGCCATCATCATGTCGGTTGATTTGAACGGCCCGCAGTCCGCCTGGCTGATCTCAGGGCTTTCAGCAGCACACATCTCAGCGAAATTCAGCCAGCCGTCCCGCGCGTCGCCAATAGCGATTTTGTGCGCGAGCGTCGGGCATTCTGCCAGGATTGCTTCAACCTTCTCGCAGTGCTCCTCCGTCACAATTACCGCCTTGGCACCGGATTGGTTGATGCGATAGGCGATGTCTTTCGCCGTCAATAAATTGGTGCCAGGCATGGAGACGACGCCAAGCTTCATGCAGCCGAACAGCACCCCATACCATTCCGGGATCCGCCCAATCACCACACAGGCGAAATCACCTTTAGCCAAGCCAAGTCGCTTCAGCCCATTGGCGAACTGGCCAGATTGGCGTGACAAGTCGGAATAAGAGATATCACCCGTGCGTGCGCCATCCGGACCAACAGCAATCAACGCAGTTTTGTCGTGCTTAGCGCCCCGCACGTCGATCACGTCAAAAGCGAAGTTGAACGTCTCAGGCATGACATTGCGGTAGTCATTCCGCGCAACGGTGTAGTCACGAATAACGCTATCAGTCCCAAACATTTGCTGTTCCCTGCATTCAACGGCTCAACCAAACCTAGCGGATGCGCGCCCGTCGCGAAACACGAAATCACCGCCTTGCTCCGCCATCGACGTCGCAATTTTTGAGAAGCTTGGAGCGCAGGAAGAGTAACACGAACGTACGCATGATTGGGCGGATAGCCGAACTCCGCGAACGGTATGAGGCCGAGCGGTTCAGGCCTGCCCACCTCACGTTGCGAGAATTGAATGCGCGGACAACACTGAACATGGCGGATGATATACTGATATGGAATATGATCTTTAGTGAGCGGGAACTGACGCCCGGCGCATAATCTGTCTCTTATACACATCTGACGCTGCCGACGAATAGAGAGGTGTAGA
>CAJXVF010000064.1 GCA_913060845.1 uncultured Alphaproteobacteria bacterium
CAGCGTCAGATGTGTATAAGAGACAGTCATTCGCGAACCGATTGGTGTTTGCGCCCTCATCACGCCTTGGAACTGGCCGATGAACCAGATCACGTTGAAGGTCATCCCAGCCCTACTCACCGGCTGCACGATGGTGCTGAAACCATCTGAAATCGCACCGATGAATGCGCTCATCTTCGCTGAAATTCTGGATGAGGCTGGCGTTCCTGCCGGTGTATTCAATCTGGTGAACGGCGATGGACCGGGCGTTGGCACGCAGCTTTCGGGCCATCCGGACATCGACATGGTGTCCTTCACCGGTTCAACCCGCGCTGGCCGTTTAATTTCCAAGAATGCCGCTGAAACGCTGAAGCGGGTTCACCTGGAGCTTGGCGGCAAGGGTGCCAACATCGTGTTTGCAGACGCAGACGAAAAAGCCGTCCGCCGTGGTGCAATGCACTGCTTCAACAATACCGGACAATCCTGCAACGCGCCGACACGGATGCTGGTGCAGCGCGGAATCTATGACCAGTCCGTAGAGGCAGCTGCTGCTGCAGCGCAGGCCCTGGAAGTCGGCCCTGCCGGGTCCAACGGTCGTCAGATGGGACCCGCCGTCAGCGGCACCCAGTTCGAGAAAATTCAGAACCTGATCCAGGTTGGGATTGATGAAGGTGCGCGTTTGGTCGCTGGCGGCGTAGGCCGTCCAGACGGCCTGAACCGTGGCTTCTTCTGCCGTCCGACGGTGTTCGCGGATGTGAACAATGACATGACCATCGCACGGGAAGAAATCTTCGGCCCGGTTCTCTCCATCATTCCATTCGACACGGAAGAGGAAGCGATCGCCATCGCCAATGACACGCCTTATGGCCTGACCAGCTATGTCCAAAGCGGTGACGATGCTCGTCGCAGCCGTGTGGCCATGGAACTGCGCTCAGGCATGGTCGAAATGAACGGCCAGCCACGCGGCGCTGGCGCACCATTCGGCGGCGTCAAAGCATCCGGCAACGGGCGCGAAGGCGGCATGTGGGGCCTGGAAGACTTCTGCGAAGTCAAAGCGGTGAGCGGCTGGGGCGCATAACGCGCCTCGCACTCAAAATGCCTTGCTAGCTTGTGCAACGGCGGAGTCCTGATCGGGGCTCCGCCGTTGTTCGTTTAGACGCAGGTTTTGCATTCCGTGCGCTAGGTTGGCCAATCGTGAAGCGCCGGATACCCTTGTTCAATATTTCCACACTCGCGACAGCGAGGCAGGTTTTCAGGACAGGATTGCAGATGATTACGGGCAAGTTATTAGTAGCAAACCGTGGCGAGATCGCGGTGCGCATCTGCCGGGCTGCTGCGGAGCTAAATCTAAAAACCGTCGCGGTATATCCAGCAGACGACGCCTCAAGCCTCCACACGCAGAAGGCTGATGAGGCGCACCTCCTGCCGGGTCGCGGTGTTGCCGCATATTTGGACAGTGACGCAATCATCGCCGCAGCACTTGATGCAGGTGCTACAGCGATCCATCCAGGCTATGGCTTCCTTTCGGAGAACGCAGCCTTCGCAGAAGCTTGTGCGATAGCTGGCCTAACGTTCATCGGTCCGCGTCCGGAAACGCTGGCGCTTTTTGGTAACAAGCACGCCGCGCGCAAATTGGCAGCGGAGGTTGGGGTTCCAACCCTGCCCGGCACATCTGCGCCAACAACGCTGGAAGAAGCGACGGCTTTCTTGTCCAGCCTAGGCCCCAATGGCGCCGTGATGGTGAAAGCAGTTGCGGGCGGCGGTGGGCGCGGAATGCGGCCTGCTTTTAACGCTGATGAGCTCGCCGAGGCATTCGAGCGCTGCCGTTCAGAAGCGCAGTCAGCCTTCGGCAATGGTGATCTCTATGTTGAGCAGTTGGTGCAAAAGGCCCGCCATATAGAAGTGCAGCTGATTGGCGACGGCAAAACAGTTTCCCATCTATGGGAACGGGACTGCTCCCTACAAAGGCGGCGCCAGAAGATTGTCGAGCTGGCCCCAGCGCCCGGCTTGAACCCGGATGTGAGGGACAAACTCATCGCGGCCTCCCTCAAGCTTGGTCGGGCAGCGCATTACCTAAATCTCGGCACGATTGAATTTCTGGTTGATGCCGACACAGATGCCTTTTTCTTCATTGAGGCCAATCCCCGCTTGCAAGTTGAACATACCGTCACCGAAGAAGTCACCGGCCTAAACCTCGTCGAACTCCAGCTCCAGCTCGCCGGTGGCCAGAGTCTAGAAGCACTTGGCCTCACGCCTGACAAAATCCCCAGCCCGCGCGGTATAGCGATGCAGCTGCGGATCAACACTGAAACCATGGGTGCAGATGGCGAGGCTAAGCCTGGTGGCGGCCTGATCACCGCCTTCGATGCGCCGTCAGGCCAAGGTATTCGCGTCGACAGCTATGGGTACGCTGGATACAGCACCAATCCAGCCTATGACTCTCTATTGGCAAAACTGATCGTCCATACGCGCTCAAACAAGCTTCAGGACGTGATGAACAAAGGCTATCGGGCGCTCTGTGAATTCAACATCACAGGCGCGCCAACGAACATCGCCTTCCTGCAAAACCTCATTAGTGACCCTAGCGTTAAGGCAGGCGATGTTCACACCCGCTTCGTCGAAGACCGTGCAGCTGATTTTGCGACATCCGATGGCTCCCCCCACCCCAACCTCTATTTCACCCCTGAAACTATGGGGGATGAGCCATCCACCGGCCGTGCTGGTGCCAAAGTAGACGGCGCGGACCCTCTTGCCGTTCTTGCATACGGCCAGGCGAACCAATCAAGCAGCATGGCGACAGCAGGCCCAGGCGCGCATGTCGCAATTGCAGACGGAATGACGGCGGTGTCGGCCCCCCTCCAAGGCACGATTATTTCTCTCTCGGTAGCCATCGGCGCGACAGTCCGGTGTGGAGACCAATTGGCGATCATGGAAGCCATGAAGATGGAACATGTCGTGACGGCGGACTCTTCCGGCATCGTGCGCGCGCTGCATGTCGAACCCGGCGATACGCTCTGGGATGGACAGGCGCTGATGACGCTTGAGCCAATCGATGACGATGGCACGGCTGAGATTTTGGCAGATGAGGTTGATCTCGATGAAATCCGCCCCGATCTT
Organism: uncultured Alphaproteobacteria bacterium; assembly: GCA_913060845.1. Lineage (GTDB taxonomy): Bacteria > Pseudomonadota > Alphaproteobacteria > Bin95 > Bin95 > VMCJ01. The sequence goes on from CAJXVF010000064.1 coordinate 3,097, forward strand.
GCTGAAGTCTTGGCGCGGCAAAACCTGAACCTGGATGAAAATCGCCCCAATGCCGTCGCCCGGCGGCGGAAGACGGGCCAACGCACCGTTCGGGAAAACGTCGAAGACCTGATTGATCCAGACAGCTTCGTCGAATACGGGCCGCTTGTCGTCGCAGCGCAACGCCAACGCCGCGGCCTTGAAGACCTTCTGACCCGTAGCCCTGCCGATGGGCTCGTTACGGGTGTCGGCAAAATCAATGGCGATCTGTTCGACGATCCAGACGCCCGTGCTGCTGTGATGGCTTATGACTACACGGTCTTCGCAGGAACCCAAGGCGTCCATAATCACTGGAAAACTGACCGTCTGCTGGATGTCGCCGAACAGGGCCGTATGCCTTTCGTGCTGTTCGCAGAAGGCGGTGGCGGGCGCCCGGGCGATGTGGATTATGGCGGATTTGTCGGGCAAACAACCTTCAGCCATTTCGGAAAATTGTCTGGCCTGGCACCCATGATCGGCATCGTTTCTGGCCGCTGCTTTGCCGGCAATGCGGCACTGCTAGGCGCTTGCGACGTTATCATCGCGACAGAAAATGCAAATCTCGGCATGGGCGGACCTGCCATGGTGGAAGGTGGTGGGCTTGGGGTATTCACCCCAGAAGAAATTGGCCCAATGTCCGTGCAGGCCCCGAACGGCGTCATCGATATTCTCGTCGCCGATGAAGCGGAGGCCGTACAGGTCACGAAGAAATATCTTTCTTATTTCCAAGGCCGCCTGAAAACCTGGACCGAGCCGGACCAGCGGCAGATGCGCCGGATCGTGCCAGAGAACAGATTGCGTGTTTATGACGTCCGTCAGGTCATTGAGACCATGTCAGACGAAGGCCAGGTGCTGGAGCTTCGGCCCAGCTTTGGGTGCACCATGATAACAGCTTTGATGCGCGTAGAAGGCCGCGCTGTGGGAGTTATCGCTAACAATCCTGCAATGCTGGGCGGTGCCATAGATAGCGACGGCGCAGATAAAGCCGCACGGTTTATGCAGGTCTGTGACGCATTCGATGTGCCAATCCTACATCTCTGCGATACGCCCGGCATCATGGTCGGGCCAGAGGTTGAAAAGACCGCCCTGGTCCGCCACGCGGCACGGATGTTTGTTGTCGCGTGCAATCTGACTGTTCCCTATTTCACGCTCATTACCCGGAAAGCCTATGGCCTGGGCGCAATCGCTATGGCGGGGGGTAACTTCAGAAGCCCTATGTCGACTGTGGCTTGGCCTACAGGCGAGTTCGGGCCGATGGGATTAGAAGGTCAGGTCAAGCTTGGCTACCGGGCCGAGCTAGCCGCAATCGAGGACCCCGAAGCCCGGCGCATTTACTACGAGAAAATGGTCGCCGAAGCCTATGAAGACGGCAAAGCCTTGGAGCGGGCCACACGCTTTGGCATCGATGACGTGATCGATCCGGCGCAATCCCGCCCTTGGCTGGCAAACCTCCTAGCGTCCAACCGTCCGCCCCCACCCCGCACCGGTAAGAAGCGGCCAATGATCGACGCTTGGTAGGCGCACTTTCCTAGACGCTCAGTGCTGCGGCATCGATATATGATGAGTTGATATACGTCTCTGCCCGTATGGTGCCGCGTGTAGGTAAGGCGCGGATAAGGGCGCTGACGTCGATTAGGGTTTGCACCGCGGCCACACTCACGGTGCCGTCAGCAGGAAATATTGCTTTCGCAACATATTCATCCCAGGCGCGCTCATTGTAATTCAGTGCGACCCCGCTTTCGCTGACTGCAATTTTACTGCTCTCTGCCCGGTTGGCGAAGACCCATTGATGCGCTTTGATCCAGCCACGCATGAATGCGGTAACGGTTTCCGAATTCTCCCGCGCCCAACGACGATCGACATTCAATGACGAAAATTGGAAGTCCGGGAACACACTGCTCATATCGCCAAGGTCTGAAAATCCAGCGTCGAGCGCAATGTGATTAAGCGGCACGCCCTGTAAGCCCGCATCAATTTCACCAGACTGCAATTGCTCCCATCGCGCTTGGATTGGGCCACAGGGGACCAGCGTATAATCACGCGGGTACTTCAAGCCATGGGCAGCAAAGATTTTCATGATCAGCGATGAGCTACCGGCAGCGATTGAAGAGACGCCGACGCGCCCGCCCCGTAAGTCTTCGATGGACTTAATGCGCTTGGCGCCGATTAGCGAGAACGGCAGCTTATTCAAATTCCCACCAATAATTTCCTGATCGCCGCCTTGCTCCCGGTCAATAATCACGTGTTCAGTGGTGCCGCGAGAAAACTGCACATGGCCGTCCTGGAGACGCTCATAAACGGCGTCAATCGTCTGATGCACCTCAATCTCGACATCCAGACCCTCACGCGCAAATATCCCTTGATGCTGTCCGGCCCAAAGCGGCAGATTGAAGTAGTTGAACGACAACGTCGAAATTTTGACGGGACGCATAGCGCGAGCCTCCAAATGATTGAGCATGCGCTTGCACGCTAAACAGGATCAATTGACCTGCACAGCCCAAACCCACACCATATTCTGCGCGGATGGATGTCCACCGTGGTGAAGCCAGTCCATCTGATAAGGGATCCGAAACGTGACTGATATTTTTGCAACTGCCGCGGTAAAGGCGAGCGGAATACAGACGGATGGTCCATTGGCAGATGCCCTATCTGGCCGCAGCGACATCCTGACGATGACGCAGCAAGCCCACGACGCCGCATTGAAGCCTAATGAACCTGGCGGCATGTCCCACAAAATGCGCGCCGCGTTATCCTGTCGTATGGCGCGATTGAGCCGGGAAGTACCCTTGGCCGCGCACTTCGCAACATTGATGGATAGCGCCAGCGGACCAGCGGAGATCAACCAAATTGCAGATCCCGCTTTTGATGGCGGCGGCGACGCCTGGCTAAGTGCAATTCTGCGCCACACCGATTTGGTCACAACGGATCCAAAAACAGTTCTTGCGGGCGATATCCCCGCACTTACAGGTGCTGGCGTGTCAGAGGATGACATCGTGCGCCTATCGGAACTCGTCGCGCTCTTGAGCTACCAGATACGCCTGACCATCGGCCTTAGGCTCATCGGAGACGCATCATGAGTGAACCCATCCACGACTTCACTGCGGTTGTTCCCCATTGGCGCCCACGCGTCACGCCGATCAAGCTGGAAGATGCAACGCCAGACCAATTGGATGCGTTGAAGGTGACGCCGTCGAATACGAAAGTGTCGGAATACGTCCTCGTTCTCGCGCGCGATAGTGAGACGCTGCGCGAGCGGACGCCCTTGTTCAATGCCATCATGTACAACCGTGGTGGGCTTTCCCGCGCGGAGCGGGAACTGGGGGCCGTGGGCGCGTCTATCGTCAACCGCTGTGTCTATTGTGCCGCCGTCCATGCCAGTCGATACAATCAGCTCGCCAAAGACGTCAGCGTTATTGAACGCATTTTTGCAGATGGTGAATCCGCCGAATTGAACCCGCGCCAGACCGCAATCTTCCGCTTCGCCGTCAAACTATCCAAAAGCCCACCCGACGTATCGAAGGATGATATGTCCGCCCTTGCCGCCGCCGGCCTCGGGCCCGACGAAGTCCTGGATCTGGTCCTATCAGCAGCCCTATTCGGATGGGCAAACAGGCTGATGCACACCTTGGGCGACCCTATCGAAATTGCGGAGTAGGCCTACGATAATCCTTGGTCGACCTTCCGGCTCAAGGTCGCATAGGCAAATTCTAAGGTCTCAATGGCAATCGTGTCGCCCGATCCATCAAGTCCTGCAACCGACCATTTCACCGGCCATGCACGGTGGACGACCCACGTTAATAAACTGGTGCCTTTTGGGTCCAAAAGGGTGACACTGATGTCTTGCGGTTCGATTTTTTGCGTTAAACTTCCCTCCAATGTCTGCTTGCACCATGCAAACACCCGGGACGCAGGGACGAATTGACCGCGTTTTAAAACCAAGTAGGAGTGCTTTACCGAACCAGGGAGTTTATGGACGATACGGCTCTCGCCCCCTTCCTCGAGTTCACGAACCTGCCGTTCGCCATCCAAGCCACTCACTTCCTGAAACATCCCACCGATTACCTCGGTACTGTCGCCAACCAATCCAACGGCGAAGTTGAACGCCACTGGTGGATAATTACTGCTCATGAAGCAACACTCAAACTCTTGATCCGTTTGATATTTCCAAGATTAGGAGGCCTGCATCTTTTGTTGGAACGTGAGAACAATGAACTCAGCGGGCCGCGCAATTGCAACCTTAACCGTGACATTCATATAACCGTTGAGAATATCTTGCTCGGTCATCGTACTGCCCAACCCTACCCCCACGTCATAAGCATCTTCGGGCGTTGCCCCAGCCAGGGCACCCGCTTTCCATTGCTTGTTCAGAAAATTCTCGATCATTGCTTTCACAGTTTGCCAGGTCGAAGCAACATTCGGTTCAAAGACATAGGCTTGCGCAGCGTACTTTATTGATTGTTCAAGCATAATCATCGTGCAGCGTACATTTATGTATCGCCAATCTTGGCTATTGCCATCCAAAGTTCGAGCGCCCCAGACCAATACACCCCGACCAGCAAAAGTACGGATTGCGTTGATCGCCTTGCCGTCCAACGGGACGTTGAGGTCTTCTTGTTCTAAGGCAGAGATATCGACAGCGGGCCGCACTACAGAATTCATTCTCGTATTCGCTGGTGCTTTGAACACGCCTTCAGACTGATCTATCCGGGCAAATATGCCAGCCATACCAGCGCTCGGCGGCATTCGGTTGAACATCGCCAAAACTTGACCGATCATTTCCTTGTAGTGTGAGCTCAGCATCATTGCGACTTGGTGAGATTCCTTGCTTTTGACTGGGTCTCCTTCGTCAATGGCTTGGGCCAGTGCTTGGATATCTTTATTGCGTGCTTCAGCAAGGCCACCGGGCTTAGCGTCGGCATCTATTTCATCAGCAATCAACTGTGAAAGATGCTTGCGCAAGTTGGGCCCAACGTCACCTAACCCAATCGTGGACGCATCAAGAAGATTGGTATCGACCCATGGATAATATGCCATGCCATATGAGGTTGATTCACTGGTGATTTTTGAACGAGAGCCACCCACCCTGCCAGAAATGACATCGGTCTTAGCGTCCAAATTTCGTTTCGCATCGCCGCCCAAAACATCCAGGATCGCGACCCTGCTCATCAATTTCCCGCAATGATCCAGATACGCATTTGCGACCTTGGCCCATTCATCAATTTTCAAGAGTGCAGCGTCGGGCGCCAATATGATGGATGGTTCGGGCTCCCCTTCCAGAACCTTCAAAGGATCGTCTATCAACGCGGATGCAGAGCCAAGACCGTCCTCATATCCACCGACAGAAACAATCCAGCATGCGCTGCCGCCATTTTTGAAAAATAGCAGTATGCCGAGATACATCAAAAACCGGCTGCCTGAAACGAACCCAAGTGCACCTGTATCCTTATCAGATTCAACAATCGTGTTCGCACCACCGCCAAACATCGAATAGTACTCTGCTAGCGATGAAATGCGCGTGGGCACATTTTGCAAAGGTTGAGCTCCACGCATTACCTTTTCTGTATAGCCGACAAACGCCGGTACTCCGGTTTGCACTTCGACCACTGAGTTCGGAAAAGCACTTTTTTCAACTATACCGCGCTCACTCCAGAACCGGAAACTTCTCGTGTGTAATGA
>CAJXVF010000065.1 GCA_913060845.1 uncultured Alphaproteobacteria bacterium
CTCTATTCGTCGGCAGCGTCAGATGTGTATAAGAGACAGGTTCAACTCTTCCGTAATCTGGCAGCCTGACTGGCCTGATCCAACAACCAGCACACCGCCCGGCGTCAGTGCCGCTGGTGAGCGATAGCCCGCGGCGTGGACTTGCTGAATGCCCGCATCAAGCGCTGCGGCAAACCCAGGCATTCGTGGGTGTTGATATGTGGCGCAAGCCAGCACGACCCGCTGGGCTTCCATTCGCCCGGCTGAGGTTTCCAACTTAAAACCGGCGTCCGTTTTAGCGACAGATAGCACTTCGGTATGCGTTTGTAGTGGCGCATCAAAGGACTTGGCCCAAGCCTCCAAATGCCGGACGAAATCATCGCGGTCCATGAAGCCGCCAGGATCATCGCCAGCGTATTCCGCACCGGGCAGGGTGATTGTCCAGTTCGGCGTCACAAGGCAAAACGAGTCCCAGCGGTCCTCCCGCCATGCACGGCCGATATCACCTTTTTCAAGGATGACATGATCAACGCCTTGCTGTGTCAGGCAATAGCTGAGCCCAAGGCCAGCTTGCCCTGCACCGATAATGACAACGTCCTGCACGCGAATAGCGCTTAGGTTTCGGAGGCGAACTGAACCACATCAAGCGGTGGTGGCGCGATCCCAGCGTGGGACAGCATGTGATGCGTTTGGCCGCGATGGTGAATTTGGTGCTGGAACAGGTTGGTGAGGCAGTTCCGCAAAGGCAGGCTGAAATACTCGCCCGTCTCTACCGTGTCGAAGGAAAGCGTCCCGTCCAGTGCTGCCGGGTCTAGGGCTTCGGCATACTGGACGTACCATGCGTCTTGCCCCGCATGAGCTTCACGGAGTTCGGCAAAATCCGTGTAGAGGATTTCATCCAGCGTCGTGTAGGTCGTTGGCTTTTTCTCCAGACGTTCTCGATAAATCAGATCAGACAGCAGGACGTGGTTGAGCGTGCCCATGATTGATTTGAAGAACCCACGTCGGTCTTCCGCCAACGCGTCTGCGGACAGCGTAGATGCAGCGGCATAGAGGCGCTTGTTGGCCCAGGCATTGTAGCGGGCGGCGGTTGGCAGATCGACGAGCATTTGGAGATATCCTTGGGTTCGGTTGTTCTGGGCGAGGGTGGTCAGGGTATCAGGCGGTGCCGAACTGGCGGTCGCCCGCATCGCCTAAGCCTGGCAGAATATAGCCTTTATCGTTGAGGCGTTCATCCACAGCGATCACGAATACGGGTACATCCGGGTGTGCTGCTTCTAGGGCTGCAATCCCTTCAGGTGCTGCAAGCAACGCAGCGACGCGCACACTGGCTGCACCTGCATCCTTCATGTAATTGACCGCCGCAATGGCTGACCCAGCCGTTGCCAGCATCGGGTCCGCGACAATCGCCATCCGTTCTGTCATGGCTTCCGGCGTGTTGAAGTAGTAGCGGACAGGCTCCAGCGTTTCGTGGTCCCGGTAGAGGCCGATATGGGCGATGCGCGCAGCAGGGATGGCGTCCAGCATGCCATCAACGAGACCAAGGCCAGCACGCAGTGCGGGTGCAATGCACAACTTTTTGCCAGCAATGACAGGGGCGTTCATCGGCCCCATTGGCGTGTTTATGGCACGCTCTGTCAGCGGCAGGTCGCGGGTCGCTTCATAGGCCAAAAGCGCGCCGACTTCACGCAAGAGGCGGCGAAAGTCCTGTGTGGAGGTGCCTTCATCCCGCATCAACGTCAGTTTATGCAGCGCCAGTGGGTGATTGATGATGGTTGCCAAATCGCGGCTCAGGCGAAGGCGCGCGCGATCGCGGCACCCACTTCCTGCTGGGCCGTAGCGGCGTCTTCTACATCTGGTGCCATGCCGAAGAAGGCATGGATCATGCCGCCATAATTGGAATGGATGCAGGGAACGCCAGCGGCTTGCAGTGCTTCAGCATAGGCTGCGCCTTCGTCATGCAGCACGTCACATTCCGCCGTGATTACGAGTGCGCGAGCGACGCCCGCTAAGCTGTCCGCCTTAATAGGGGACGCGCGCCAGTCCTCAGCATCTGCCTTGGAATTCAGGTAATATTTCTGGAACCAGCCCATCGCATCCGCTGTCAAAATACCGTAGCCCGTGCCGTAGCGCCTGTAGCTATCTGAGGAGAGTGTGTAGTCAGCCACTGGATATACCAGCGCCTGAAACTTGAGCTGAGGCGCGCCGGCATCCCGCGCCATGATGGCGATAACGGTGGCCAGATTGGCACCAGCGCTATCGCCTGCAACGGCAAGGTTTGCTGGATCAATGCCGAATTCTGGCGCTGCCTTAGCCAGCCATTCAAGGGCTGTCCAGGAATCATCAACGGCTGCTGGGAAGCGGTTTTCAGGCCCCATGCGATAATCGACAGATATAAATAATGCGCCGCTATATGCTGTAAGATTGCGCGCGACACGGTCATGGGTGTCCAGGCTGCCTATCACGTGCCCGCCGCCGTGTAGGTACAGTACCGCACCCTTTGGAGCATCGCCGAGCGGCCAATAAATCCTGATTGGGATATCGCCTGCGGGGCCAGGGATTGTGCGGTCTTCGGTCTTCTGGATCGGCAGAGGCTCGCCGCCCCGCGCTTTGGACATCGCTTCCATCTGGGTGCGCGCGTCTTCAGGCGTCATGGTTTCAAGCGGTGGCAGTTCGGCTTTAGCAAGGGCTTCAAGCGCTTTGGCGATCTGGGGATGTACGGGCATTGGTCCGGCTCTCTCTAAACGACGGGAACGCGCATGGCGGCAAGGGCGGCTGGCGTGATGACTTCAATATCTAGCGGTACGCGCCAGCGCTCCGTTTGGCGGATCTGGGGGCATTCAGCTTTTGGCGTATCGCCGTTGATTTTGAAGCCTTCATAGCCTTTGGTCATCACGTTATTGCACTTCTGCACATAAACCGGGAAGCCGCCGATATACGGCATGAATACCCTCGGCGTGCCTGGAATATTTGCGCCGACATACCAGGATGAGCAGGTCGAGCGCAGGGAAATTTCAGAGACTTCGTTGACGTGATCGACCCATGCGTCCTCAGCCTCCAACGTTGGCTCAATCGTCTCCGCGCCGATGTCTGACATGTGGGCGATGCAATCCGCCATCCAATCGGCATGCTGCTCAATTGATTGGATCATCTGTGCCAACACGGATGGACTGCCCGGGCCGGTGATCATAAAGAAGTTTGGAAATCCAACCGTCGAGAGGCCAAGAAATGTGCGCGCACCGCCAGCCCATTTCTCCTTAAGGGTCAGCCCATTGCGACCACGGATTTCTATCCGGTCGAAGGAGCCTGTCATGGCGGCAAACCCGGTCGCGCAGACGACAGCATCCACTTCATGCTCGACGCCGTTCGCGACAACGCCTTTTTCGGTGAAGCGCTCAATCGGGCGTTTGGAGACATCTACCAACTTCACGTGCGGCAGGTTATAGGTTGCGAAATAGCCGGTATCGACGCAAAGGCGTTTGCAGCCAAAGATATTATCGGGGCAGAGAAGGTCTGCTGTGGCGGGGTCCTTTACGACGCCACGAATTTTCTCACGGGCGAATTCAGCAACAGTGTCATTGGCTTCTTTCTCAAACAGCAGATCGCCGAATGCGCCAAGGAATGGCAGGCCGCCACGTTCCCATGCTTCTTCATATTTGGCGCGGCGCTCTTCTGGTGAAGCGTCCATGGCGGGCTTCATATTGAACGGGAAGTAGAACCCTGTCGGCCGGGCGCGGGCTTTCGCGCGCAGGTCTGGATAGTTTGCTTTGACCTCGGCTGCCTTAGCGGGATCAACAGCCTCGTTCCATGCAGGTACGGAATACGTCGCCGTGCGCTGGAATACTGTCAGGTCGCTCGCTTGTGCAGCGATCAGCGGGATCGATTGAATGGCTGATGAACCGGTGCCGATGACAGCGACTTTCTTGCCCGTGAAATCAACGCCTTCATGGGGCCATTCGCCCGTGTGGTATATCGGACCGCTGAAGTCATCCATACCTTCAAACGGCGGTTTGTTGGCGGCGGAAAGGCAGCCGACAGCCATAATGCAGAAGCGCGCTTCGACTTTGTCGCCTTTATCAGTGGTGACCGTCCATTGGTTCCGATCCTCGTCAAAGTCCGCGCTGGTGACACGAGTGTTGAAGTTGATGTCTTTGCGGAGGTCCAGTCGGTCTGCGACATGTTTCGCATAGGCCAGAATTTCTGGCTGCGGCGCATATTTCTCCGTCCAATCCCATTCCTGGTCTAAATCTTCTGAGAAAGAGTAGGAATACTGCATGCTTTCGATATCGCAGCGCGCACCCGGATAGCGGTTCCAATACCAAGTGCCGCCCACATCATCGCCACCTTCAAAGACCTGCGCGTTGAAGCCCAGTTTCCGCAAGCAATGCAGCATATACATGCCGCCAAACCCAGCGCCCACGATCACCGCATCAATCATGCCGCCGTTTCGCCCTGCTGCTGCATCCATAGCTGGCTGCTCCCTCAAACCGGTTTGAATTTGTTTTTTAATGGTCCCAAAGCTTGGGCCGAATTGCAACTAAAGCCCAGACGCAAAAACGCCCGGGTGGTTGGGACCGCCCGGACGTTTTCGTAGAATAATATCAGCCAGTCTTACTGGAAGAGCGGCAGGTACTTTTTAGCTTCAGCCATGACTTGTTTGTAGGCCGCTTCAGATTCAGCGGAGTCTTTGTAGATGATGTCTTCGCCGAGCTTGCCAATCAGCCGTTTGACCGACTTCGTGTTCAGCAGTTCGCCCATTTTCTTGCCCATGGCGACGACCTGCTCATCCGGCGTATCCGGGTGCATGGCGACAAAACGGGGGGGATCAAACGGCGTCAGGCCAAGGGTAACTGCGTTTGGCACATCGCCCATCGCTTCTTTGGCCTTCTTATTATACTCGAGGCTGGAGGCATTCACGACGATGGCGTTCTTGTCAGCAAGGCCAACAGCAGTTGAAGTCGTGACGTTTACCATGGAGATATGGCCGCCGAGATAATCATTCACGGCTTTGCCGGTACCGGAGTAAGGCACCAGGATCACGCGCTTTTCAAGGCCGAGCTGTGCCAAAAGGCTTGCAGGGCCAAGCAGTTGGGTCATCGTACCGCCGATGGTCAGCTTCTTGTTGCTGTCGTCTTTGAGATAGGCAACAAGACCGGCCCAGGTGCTGTAAGGCTTACCCTTTGGCGCTACCAGTGTTGGTTTCATCACTGAATAATATGCGGCAATACGAACATTCTCAGGATCGTAAGGCGGGTTCTTTTCCATCAGCGCTGCCATGACTGGGGTCGGGCTCGCCATAAGGACAGAGTGGCCATCGGCCTTTTGATCCATCATGTATTTCCAACCGATAGTGCCACCAGCACCGCCACGGTTTTGAACATGCATGCCGTGGCCGAATACGTCGAATGCCGCTGAGGACATGACGCGGGCCCAGCGATCTGTGCCGCCGCCGGCGCCAAATGGCACGATGGTTTTGATGGTGTTGTTCGGGTAATCACCCTCCGCCATAGCGGGGGCTGCAAGCGCGAGGCTGGCACCCATGGCCGCGAGAGCCATTAATTTCATAAGCTTCATGGGATGTCTCCTTGGTCCCTGGTGAGAATAACCGGCCTGTTATTGATTTTTGCCGGCAGTCGTTTCGATAAGAATTTGACGATTAAGAGGCTTTGTTTGCTTTGGCTTCCGCTTCGGCTGCCTCCGCATCGTCTGCGATTTCCGACATACGCTCAGAAATGCGCATCCGCGTAGAGATATAGGTCAACGCGACAACCGCGATAGCGAGGCCAATAGCGAGCGGGCTGCTCATCAGCGTCGCAACCCAATCCCCTTCATTGATGAGAAGGCCACGACGGAGGTTTTCCTCCGCTTGCGGTGCTAGCAAGAAGGTAATGATAAGCGGTGCTTCTGGAATGCGGAAGGTGCGCATGAACAGACCGACGATCCCGAATACCAGCATCACCAGAACATCCCACTCATTATTCGCGTAGGAATATGCGCCGATAACAGCCATGCCCATGACGATTGGCACAAGCACTTGCGGTGGCAGTTCGCCAAGCTTGGCGTAGACGAATGCGAAAATGCGCCCGATGCCAAGATTGAAGAAGTTGCCGAGGATCAGGATCAGGAACAGCGAGTAAATAATCGTTGGGTAGAGCTCGAACATGCGGGGGCCAGGCGTCGCGCCCTGCAGCATCAGCGCTGCGCCAATCAACGCCGCAACGGCGCTGCCGGGAATGCCGAAAGCCAGCAAAGGAACGAGTGTGGGGCCGACCGTGGCGTTGTTGCCGGCTTCCGCCGCTGCAACGCCCTCAATCTTACCGGTGCCGATCTTCTTCTCAGGCGATGCTTGCTTGGCGATGCCGTAGGAAAGGAACGCGCCGACTGTTGAGCCCAAGCCCGGCAACATGCCGACAAAAGTGCCGACGCCAAGTCCAATGGATATTTCCTTCCAGCAGGAGAGATACTCCTTGAAGGACAAGCCTTCGCCGCCCATCGAGAACAGGCCTTTGACCGTACCCCCAAGTCGCTGCACCTTCTGCTTCACCGTCGACATCTCGACGATCTTCTCCAACATCGCGCCCATGGCAAAAATGCCGACGACAAGCGGGATCAAGTGAATGCCTTCGCCCAGCCACCAGAGATCAAATGTGTTCCTGGGGACGGAGCTGACTGGATCTGCACCAATTGTGCCGATGAAGAGGCCCATTGCAGCGCTCAACATGCCTTTAGCGAAGTGAGATCCGGAGAGGGCGCCCAGCAGGCAAACCGCCAGCACCATCAGCCAGAACCGCTCAGAAGGTCCGAACTTAAGTGCCACCAGCGCCAACATTGGGGCGATCAGAATGGTGATGACGTCCGACAGGAAGTCGGCGGTTACAGAGGCATAGAGCGCGATCAATAGAGCCTTCTTGCCCTTACCGCGCAGCATGAGCTTATGACCATCGAAGACGGTCGCTGCCGCCTCCGACGTTCCCGGTGTCGCAAAGCTAATCGCTGATATCGACCCTCCATAAATCGCGCCTTTGTATAGGCCGATTAGGAGACCAAGCGCTGCGGCTTGGTCCATGGTGAAGGTCAACGGCAGCATAAGCGCGATGCCGGTGGTTGCTGTCAGGCCTGGCATGGCACCTACGCCAACGCCAATGGTCACGCCAATGGCGATCCACATCAGTGTGTGCCACGTGAATACGAGCGCAATTGCGTCGTAGAGGGCATCCATATTGATCATACTGCAGACGTCCCAAGGAGTTGGCCGATGACGCTCTGCGGCAGATCAATGCCTATGAGTAGGAACAGGCCGAAAATTACAAAGCTCACGATGACGCCAGCAGTGATGGCCGATGTGATAGGACGAACGCCCAGCACCGCCATGCCCATGGTGAGGAAAACAACAGTCCAAATCAGGAAATCACCGGTGAACGGGATGACATTTAGGATTGCCCGCACCCAGTCCTGGGAGAAATGAGCGTCCCAGGCCAGCACGTAATAGACGAGCATGATGAGCAATGCTGCGATCCCGCGAAGCCAATCTTTGCCTCGCATCCTGGCCATTTCTGGCGTCGTTTGGTCTTTCTGCTTGCCGATCAGCGTAAAGCCAACGCAGACCAGCATGACCAATGCACTGACCATGGTGAAGAAGCCCAGCCGGAAGCCGTCCCGCTGCTGCTGATACACCCAATCTTGACTTAACAGATAGCCAAGCAAACCCAACATCGCCACGACTAAACATGCCGCAACGCCCTGGTTTGTCCTTAGCCATCCGACAGAGCGGTCTGATGACGCCATGCCGCAAATGCTCCCTATTGCGAGCCGCGTCTTGTCGCGCAGCCTTGCCTGTTTGACGGTCAATCTGGCACGGCTCAGTGCTTTAATCAACGTTATCGGAGCTTCGAATTATGATTCTGCAGCAATCAACTTGGTCAGATGTGGAAACGTATTTGACGCGCTCTAAGGGCGTGATCATCCCCATCGGATCGACCGAGCAGCACGGACCCAATGGGCCAATTGGCACCGACGCGATCTGCCCCGAGGTCGTGGCTATGGGCGTTGAGGCGGCGGATGATGTTCTGGTCGCACCGACGCTGGCCTACGGTATGGCGCAGCACCATCTAGCGTTTCCAGGCACCGTAAGCCTAAAGCCTGCGACCCTTCTGTTGATGCTAAAAGATGTGATTAGTTCACTCTTACGGCATGGATTTGAACGGATTTACTTTTTGAACGGCCACGGCGGAAATATCGCCACTATCACAGCCGCGTTCTCTGATGTTTATGCAGAGCTTGGCTCTGAAGCACCGCGCCTGAAGCTGCAAAATTGGTTTCTTGGGCCACGGGTACGTAAGCTTTCCAAAGAATTGTATGGCGATTCTGAAGGCAGCCATGCGACGCCGTCTGAAATTTCCCTCGCTTGGCATGCTTGGCCACAGGCAGTGAAAGACGTTGAAATTTCGCCTAAAATTGCGCCGCGCGGCGTTATTCGAGACGCTGAAGATTACCGCCGCCAGTTTCATGATGGCCGCATTGGGTCCGACCCGAGCTTATCGACGGTTGAGCATGGTGCCCGTATCTACGAGGCGTCAGTTAAGGATGTTCGCGAAGACTATTCGGCCTTTCTTCGCGGTGTGTGAACGGCGGGGAATATAGCTTCTCCATCACATTTAACGGGCTATTAGCGACAATCTGTCTACACTCACAACTATCACTGTCTCTTATACACATCTGACGCTGCCG